>JAQBOT010000177.1 GCA_028287885.1 Pedobacter sp. | reverse complement strand
GAATCTTTTTATGGACACAATTTTCAAACATTTACGGTCCACATTGGCTGCTCATAGGTTTGACGGTTGGCGTTGCCTTGGTAGGCGTAGTACTTTGGGGTTCCCTTTCCGGTTCCATGCTGCCTTTATTGCTTAAGCGCTTGGGTGCCGACCCTGCGACCTCATCTGCTCCATTTGTGGCTACCCTTGTGGATGTTACCGGATTGATTATATACTTTTCTGTGGCTGTAATGTTTTTAAAAGGGGTCTTGCTTTAGTACCAATCAATTACGTCATTCTTAGTAGTACGCCAAGGCTAATAAGTACCTCAGCTCGATAAGCACTACGTCTAACAACAAAAAAGGGCTGATGATACATCATCAGCCCTTTTTTATGGGTTGCTTAGCCTAAATATGCTGAATCCGCATTAGCTCTTGTTATTGTAATCCTCAATTAAGTTTTTTGCAGCTGGGACATCTAAATATCAATTTAAACGTTGAAACGGAAGTGCATAATGTCACCGTCCTCAACAACGTAAGTCTTTCCTTCTACATTCAGCTTTCCAGCCTCCTTACAAGCAGCCTCAGATCCCAAAGCAACAAAATCTTCATACTTGATAACCTCTGCGCGGATAAATCCTTTTTCGAAGTCCGTGTGGATCACACCTGCAGCTTGTGGTGCTGTAAATCCTTTTGTAATCGTCCATGCACGGACCTCTTGCACACCTGCCGTAAAGT
The DNA here is from genome assembly GCA_028287885.1 of Pedobacter sp. Taxonomy (GTDB): domain Bacteria; phylum Bacteroidota; class Bacteroidia; order Sphingobacteriales; family Sphingobacteriaceae; genus Pedobacter. The sequence goes on along the minus strand of JAQBOT010000177.1, from coordinate 2,343 downwards.
AAGTGTATAGATCAAGAAGACGGTACGCAGCCTGGATCAATTTATTAACGCCAGACTCTGTTAAGCCAAGGTCACTCAAAAACTCTTGGCGTTCCTCGTAACTATCCAGTTCAGCAATTTCAGATTCTATTTTAGCGGATATAATCAGGATTTCTGCATTCTCATCTTTCACAGCTTCCTTAACACGTTCAACATAGGCGTTTCCATTCAAAACAGAATTCTCATCCACATTACAAACGTACATCACTGGCTTTTGAGTTAACAAGCCAAGATCTTTGATGAATTCAAAGTCATCAGCATCAACAGCCGCAGAACGAACGGATTTGCCGCTTTCCAAATGTGGTTTGATCACGCTCAATATGTCGAAAGTTCTTTTGGCCTCTTTGTCAGTTTTGGCCATCTTTTCTACTTTCTGAATCCGCTTAACTACGGTATCCAGATCTTTCAGCTGCAGTTCGGTATCAATAATTTCCTTGTCGCGAATGGGGTCTACAGAGCCATCTACATGGATGACGTTCCCGTCATCGAAACAACGTAAAACGTGGATTATTGCACTTGTCGCTCGTATGTTTCCAAGAAATTGGTTTCCTAAACCTTCACCTTGAGAAGCACCTTTTACCAAGCCTGCGATGTCGACAATTTCAATTGTATTCGGTACTACCTTATTCGGCTGTACAAGCTCTTCTAATTTCGTTAAGCGAAGGTCGGGAACGGTGATTACACCGATATTCGGCTCAATTGTACAGAAGGGGAAATTTGCAGCCTGAGCTTTCGCGTTTGATAAACAGTTAAATAAAGTGGACTTTCCTACGTTAGGTAAACCGACTATACCACATTGTAATGCCATGAATGTTTTTTTATAGATTTGGGCGCAAAGGTATCGAAAATAATCTTTAAGTTTAGCCCACTAAATTCAACGCATAAAGATATCGGAATGGAAAACATTGATGAACCAGAAACTGGCTTATCTGCAGAACATGAAATAGCGCCCCTAATCATCACAGAAGACATTAGAAGTTACATATATGAGTCAGCCAAATGGTCTAGATTTTTATCTATTGTAGGTTTTATACTCACATTTTTCATGGTGATTGCTGCGTTAAGCATGAATTCTATCATGACAGCCATGTCTCAAATTCCTGCTTATAGCGGACTAGCGAAATTTGGATCTGCAGGCCTTACTGTTATTTACCTGATCATCGCTTTACTTTATTTTTATCCAAGCTTTTTGATGTTCAAGTTTGCAAGTTCAGCAAAACAGGCGGTCCTGTATGGCGAACAGGCAAGTTTAAGTCTGGCGATGAGCAAGTTGAAATCCATTTTTAAGTTCTGGGGTATTCTTACCATCATCTTAATTTCTATCTACGTGCTTATGTTGCTGGCTGGTATCATGATCGGCTTAAGTGCGGCAGGAGTGGGTGCCTAAAAAGAAAGGTAAACGGCAGTGTTAGTATGCCGGAACCTTGCTTTCTATAACATGCTTAAAGGTATTGATCTCCGTTCTGAGTATTTGCTCGAACATGGGGTTCAAAATCCTGGACAGGCCGATACCTAAGCCGCCAACAGGGGGCCGGTATGAAAGCAGGATATTTAATTTCGTGCTCAGGCCATTTGCCGATTCTTCGAAATCTACACGTCCTACGTGTGGCAGCATGGAACCTCTTACAGCTCTCCAGCCTATCAAGCGACCAGGCTCATCTTTCACGATTTCGGCTTCCCAATTGATTGGAATGAACCGACACAAGGCACTTGACTTCCATTTTGAGATGTTTTCATCCAACATCTCAACATCAAGCAGGTGGTTGATGCTTGCAGGAATGTTGTTCAAATTGCGCCAGTAATTATATACTTCACGGGCTGGCTTATCAATTACGAATTCACCTCTGATGTTTACTGCATGCGCCTTTTTCGCGTCAATATCCAATTGGTTATAAATCAGACACCTTCCCGTAAATCCCCGGTAAGTGAGATATGCCCCATACCAAAACCTCGGTTTAAGCGGGTTCATCAATCCTTTACTTAATAATAGTCCACCAAGAAACACCGAAACCAACCTTTCTGAGTAGCCAACGTTTCTTCCTGTATCTCTGTGAATGGAAAATTTTCCGGATCTAAGTTTTAAAGTATCATCGTGAACTATCATCTTATTTCTGTTTAGTGATTTCCTTCCCAATTGCATTCACATCTTCATCATCCAAATCTCCCCACATTTGTTCCCAGGTATCTGCCTGTTCTTTCCGGACCTGGGTTATTTGTTTATCCCCAACGGTGCAAAGAAAATATTCTACACCGTCGCTGGTCTCTTGTGGCTTTACAACCATGCTTTCCTGCTGTCCGTTTATC
>JAQBOT010000495.1 GCA_028287885.1 Pedobacter sp. | reverse complement strand
GATCAATGTCTGCCTTACCGAGATTCATATTAAGCAACAAAAAGCGAGCTCTTCGCGCAAGTGCAGCAGCACTTGTCACGGCAAGCAAAGCCGTTTTCATGAATGAGTATACTAACTTAACACATCTATCTACATTAACTAAAATGATGAATCCGCAGAACATTCTAAATAAGGGATTCGCTATAGTTAAGGTACAAGACCAAATAGTGAGCCAGTCGGGTAGAATTGAAGTAGGTTCCGAAGTACAGATCCAAATGGCGACTGAAGAACTCACAGCTAAAATAACATCTAAAAAGACTCTATAATGGAAGACATGACGTATGAAGCAGCCTATAAAGAACTGGAAGAAATAACCCGGGAAATTGAAAGTGAGTCAGTCTCTGTGGATATATTAGCCCAAAAAGTTAGCCGTGCATCCGCGTTGATTGAGTATTGCCAGAGAAAGCTTCGTTCAACGGAGGATGAGGTTGGGAAGATCGTCAAACAAATGGACACAAGTCAACCGAAGTAGCGTGTATGATAATGCGCCATGTTAGATAAGGCTACTTTCTTTGGATTATTCGGTTGGGTTCATAATGAAGGCCAGGGGTAAGCCAATAAAGAAGGATTATCCTTGAGTACCGGAAGTTGAATGGAGAAAGTAATATTGCGACAGCCAGGATTAAACCAACATAATACCAAACATTGGATTGGATTAACTCTAAGCCCAAGACGTAAGCTGCAATACTAATTGCAATCATTTCAGCGCAATTCATAGCGTAGCTCACAAACATTGCCACATAAAAGTAGCCCAGTTCCCGTTCAAAGCGTAAGTCACAGTGCGGGCAAATATCATTCATTTTCTGTCCACGGATGGAGTAGGTTGGACCGTTAAATATGTTCCCTACCCTGCATCTTGGGCATTTCGCATTTACTATTCCGAACCATTGTGAAACGTGTGTGTGGGTTTCTTTATTTTCCATTATCAAGTAAGTTATGTTTTCTAAATTTGTCGGGCGTCACACCCACATGCTTTTTGAAAAACTTTATAAAATAGGAGGGGTCTCCAAATTTCAATACCTCGGCTATGTCTGCAATACTAAGATTTAAGTTAACCAATAGTCTTTTGGCCTCTAAAATGACTCGTGCTCTAATTAACTCACCGGCAGATAAACCCATGATCTCCTTACACACGGCATTTAGATGATTGGGCGTTATATAGAGTAGGTTAGCATATTCCTTTGGTAATCTAATGTCCTTATATAGCTTACCAATTAGTACCTGAAAACTTCTAAATAGCGTGTGATTGTACGAATGGACCGTTTCTCCACTCTTATCGCCACTTAATCGCTCTACCTTAATAAAGATCTTAAGCAACAAGGCGCGTACCAAGTCGTTATCGAGTTGCTGCTTAAATACACCTTCCTGCAAAATTTCCTCAAAATCTCTAATTATCTGGTGGAGTATGGGCTCAGGAACAATCATTACCTGCTGGTCTGTATTACCGGAAAAAAAAGAGAAGCGCTCAAGATAACTTGAGTTATATAGAAATGAATTGAAATATTCAGTTGAGAAGTTCACTATAAAACCATCTGGTTCTTCTTCGAAAGCCCAACTGTGTACCTGTCCAGGGATCATGAAGTAGATCATACCTGCATTAACAGGATAGTTCTTAAAGTCTATGGAGTGAAAACCGCTTCCCTTGGTGAAAAGGACCAGGTGGTAGAATGAGTGTTTGTGTGCGGTGTGAAGGTGTTTGTGACTCATCGCATAATGTGCAAACCTACTCGCCAGAATGCCACGGTCTTTATATTCTGCGAAGTTCTTTATGTCGTATACTGGTATCTCGGTTTTCACTTAACAAAGGTAAGTGATGAAAGCACATCAAGATGGTATTAACTATAGTTAAAATGGTACTTTTTACTGAATGCACAAAAAAAGGGATAGTACATTTACTATCCCTTTTGGTGAGTAGGTGAAAAACTAGTTTTTTACAAATTCAGTATTTGCGTTTAAGGTTACTTCATCGCTAAGCATTGCGCCCGGAAATTTGCTTCCAAAGTTAAAGTCAGATCTTTTGATTGTTCCGGTCACTTTAAAGCCAGCAACCGGCTTTTTAGACATTGGATTTACAGTTACACCTCTAAGTACAGCATCTAGAACTATGGGCTTTGTAACACCGTGAAAGTTTAAGTTACCAGCAACTTTATATTTGTTGCCAGACGTTTTTTTCACTGAAGTACTTTTGAAAGTCAATGTTGGATATTTGGCAGCATCAAAAAACTCAGGGCCTTTTAAATGTGCATCTCTTTGATCGTTTTCGGTATTTACAGATGCAACATCTGCGCTCAGTTCAACAACAGCGTCAGAAAAATCTTCTTTCGAGCTAATAACTTTTGCGCTAAAGTTTTTGAATGATCCCTCAACATCACTTACCATAAGGTGAGTTACTTCAAATCCAAGTTTTGAATGAGCCTTGTCAGCTTCCCATGTTGATTGGTCTACAGACTTAAAGGCAAACAATGCAGTAGCTACTACGGCAAATAATAAGGTGATTCTTTTCATGTATATAATATTTAGTACAAATGTTGACAATTATTAGTTAAACCTAATTGATCTATGTTAAGAAAATGACGATGTAAGTTGAAAAGTGTTTTTCACTTTGATACATTATGTATAAAAAG
>JAQBOT010000371.1 GCA_028287885.1 Pedobacter sp. | reverse complement strand
ATGCAGCAGTCGCTGAGACGGACGAATCATTCAATGATTATTACGACAGAAATGGCAAGGACTACTTTTACCAGTTGCTAAAGCCTGTTGCCGACCTGACTACTTTAACTCCGGACGAATATGTTGACTGGGGACATGAAGAAACTTTCCAAACTGCAATTGGTGTCGGTGAATGTGCTGGAGTGATGATTGACTTGGTTTCAACCTTATTGCTTGAAGGTCAGGAAAAATTGGGCTGGGCGAAACAGGCACTGCTAGGGAAGGCCTGGGCAGATGCTATTTATCATTCTTATGCTGTTTTCGTCAATTCAGCGAAAGCTCTATTGCTCGACAAGGGCGTGAACTGCAGCACTCAAAATACGGTGATCAAAGAGTTTGACACCCATTATGTAGAGACTTCGGAGGTTGTTCTAGGACATTCTTTTACTGAGCTCGTGTTGCAATTAAATAAAAATGAGCCAACAGAAGAGTTTGCTCAGACTTATTTTAAAGAAGCAGAATTATTTTACACCATTATAACGGCGAAACGTGAGGCGCAATTTCAGGTATGAGCAAGGAATATACAGTAGAGCGGGTTATTGAACCGCGCATTACCCTGGTAGGTGCGGGTCCCGGAGATCCGGAATTAATAACAATGAAAGCGGTTAAAGCGATTCAGGTTGCTGATGTAATCTTGTATGACGCGCTTGTAAACGAAGAGATTCTGAACTATGCATCTCCATCGGCCGTAAAGGTCTATGTAGGAAAACGTTCAGGAAACCATTCCTATTCACAAGATGATGTGAATAAGTTGATGGTAAGGTATGCGTTGGAATTTGGCCATGTAGTACGTTTGAAGGGTGGAGATCCCTTTGTTTTTGGGCGCGGCTATGAGGAGTTGATTTTTGCAGCCAATTACAGCATTCCTGCAACAGCCATTCCGGGTCTGTCAAGCTCCATTTCGGTTCCCGGATTGCAGCAGATCCCGGTTACCCACCGTGGCTTGAGTGAAAGTTTTTGGGTAGTAACAGGTACAACAGCGACCGGCGAAATTTCGAACGATCTTTACGAAGCCGCAAGATCTAAAGCAACCGTGGTTGTTTTGATGGGCTTGAAAAAATTAAAGAAGATTGTTAAGTTATTCGAGAACGAAGGAAAACATAAATTGCCGGTTGCAGTAATTCAAAGTGGTTCAACAGATCATGAGAAGGTTGTTGTGGGTATCGTCGAAACAATCGTTGAACTCGTGGAAGAGAAGGGAATAGCGGCTCCTGCCATACTCGTGTTTGGTGAGGTCGTATCGCTGCATCCATCATTTCAGCCTATCCGTGAGTTCTATAAAGCTTTAGCAGAGGAAATTTAAGAGATTTGCAATTGGAGGGTAATACACTATTTCCGGTTTTTTTGAAACTTCAGGAGCTGCATACGGTATTGATCGGTGCGGGTGCTGTCGGTCATGAAAAGCTTTCAGCATTGCTCAATAACAGTCCTCTGGCAACAATCACGGTTATTGCGGAGGATGTATCGCCAGAAGTTATTGTGCTTGCTAGCGGGTATCCCAGAGTAAAAATTATCCAAAAAAAGTATGAGGTCTCAGATCTTATATCAGCGTCAATAGTTATTGCAGCGACGAATCGTCCTCATGTCAATGAACAAATTAGAAAAGACGCGACGAAGCTAAATGCATTGATTAACGTAGCGGACAAGCCGGAACTCTGTGACTTTTACCTCGGTTCAATAGTGCAGAAAGGCAACCTGAAGATTGCCATTTCCACAAACGGGAAGTCTCCAACAATCGCAAAGCGTTTAAAAGAAATATTTAATGATCATTTACCAGCAGAACTGGATAACACATTGACACAAATGAATCATCTTCGCAACAACCTACAGGGCGACTTTCAGTCGAAAGTTAAGAGACTTAATGAAGTGACGTCGATTTTGAGCGCGCCCGCGGAACCTGTAAAGAATAAATTTGGAATAAAGTGGCTGATCCTATTGGCCGCAGTCATGTTCGTTGCATTGTTAGGTGCTATTTTATGGTACAGTGAACCACAGTTCAAAATGTATTTATCTGCGGTTGACCCGGTGTTCTATTGGTTTGTTCTGGCAGGGTTTATTTTTGCAATGATAGACGGATCAATCGGAATGTCTTATGGTGTCACTTCCACTGCCTTTTCGCTTTCAATGGGATTACCGCCAGCCGCCGCGAGTATGGCGGTACATTTATCTGAAATTCTGAGCAATGGAATAGCTGGATGGATGCATTATCTAATGGGTAACGTAAACTGGAAGATGTTTAAGATGCTTATCGTTCCCGGCGTTCTGGGGGCGGTTGGAGGCGCTTACCTGTTGTCGTCTCTGGAACATTACAGTGGCTATACAAAGATCCTCGTATCTATTTATACCCTGATCTTAGGTATTGTAATTTTAAAAAAGTCTATTCAAAAGAAAAAAAAGCGGACAGGTGGGAAGATAAAAAAGATAGGATTACTCGGCTTATTTGGTGGGTTTATGGATGCAGTTGGTGGCGGTGGCTGGGGCTCTATCGTACTCTCAACCTTGATTGCCGGAGGACGAAATGCCAGGTTCTCCCTTGGAACGGTTAAAGTTACCCGCTTCTTTATTGCGGTAATGAGTTCACTTACCTTTTTTACCATGCTGAATTGGGTGAACTGGCATGCAGTGTCTGGGCTGGTAATTGGAAGTGCCCTCGCAGCACCCATTGCAGCACGTGTTTCCAATAAGATATCTGTAAAAAGCATTATGATGGCAGTAGGTATTATTGTTATTGTTGTTAGCTTGCGTAGTATAATTTTGATGATTTTAAAACTGATATAATGAAAGAACAATTGCAACATATCGCAGCAGAAATCAGCGGGCTTAGCCCGGTTGATGGCTTGCGTTATTTTGTGGAGCAGTTTCCTGGCAAGGTAATTTTCTCTACCAGTTTTGGTTGGGAAGACCAGGTGATTACGGATATGATCTTTTCCAATGACCTTCCTATCCGTGTATTTACGCTGGAAACAGGCAGGTTATTTCCTGAGACCTATTACGTTTGGAACAGGACGCTTGAACGCTATAAAAAGCCTATATATTCTTACCATCCGCAAGTTGATTCCCTTCAGAAAATGGTGTCAACAAAAGGACCGAATAGCTTTTATGAATCTGTAGAGAATCGTAAAGAATGTTGCTATATTAGAAAGATCGAGCCTTTGAAGAGAGCTTTGGAAGGATATCAGTGCTGGATCACCGGTATTCGTTCTGAGCAATCGCCTAATCGGCATGAATTAAGTAATATTGAATGGGATGAAGGGAATCAGCTCCTTAAGTTTCACCCGATTTTCGATTGGACCTTGGATGAAGTGAAGGCCTACGTAAAAGAGAATAACATTGTATACAATCCCTTGCATGATAAAGGCTTTCCTAGTGTTGGATGTGCGCCATGTACCAGAGCGGTGCAGCCGGGTGAGGACTTCAGAGCCGGCCGTTGGTGGTGGGAAGATCAGTCGAAGAAAGAATGTGGCTTACATGCCAGTTAGTATTAGCATAAAATGAGTAAATATAACCTAGATTATTTAGATGAATTAGAAGCAGAGGCTATTCATATTCTGCGCGAAGTAGCCGGCCAGTTTGAAAAGCCGGCGCTGTTGTTTTCTGGAGGTAAAGATTCCATTACCCTCGTTAGGTTGGCTGAAAAAGCTTTCCGGCCTGGTAAATTTCCTTTTCCACTGGTACACATTGACACCGGACACAACTTTGAGGAGACAATCACCTATCGCGACGAGATGGTTAAGCGGCTGGACGAAAAACTAATTGTCGGTCATGTTCAGAAATCCATAGACGAAGGCAAGGTTGTTGAACAAAAAGGTAAGAACGCCAGCAGAAATTCTTTGCAAACCATCACACTACTGGATACCATTCACGCGCATGGCTTTGATGCCTGCATTGGTGGCGCACGCCGGGATGAGGAAAAGGCTAGAGCGAAAGAAAGAATCTTTTCTGTACGTGACGAATTCGGACAATGGGATCCCAAACGCCAACGCCCTGAACTTTGGAATATCTATAACGGTAAGATCCACAAGGGGGAAAACGTTAGGGTATTTCCGATAAGCAACTGGACAGAACTTGACGTCTGGAATTACATACGCAGGGAACAAGTTAAATTGCCTTCTATTTACTTTGCCCACAATCGGGATTGTATCGTTAGAAACGGACAGCTTATGGCTGCATCTCCCTTTCTTAATATGGACGAGGATGATGTAGTTACAAATGTAAAGGTGAGGTTTAGAACTGTAGGAGACATGAGTTGCACAGCAGCTGTTGAATCTGATGCAGACCAGATAGATGATATCATTGATGAAATTAGTGCTTCGAAAATAAGTGAACGTGGCTCCAGGCTAGACGATAAGGTGTCTGAAGCTGCAATGGAAGACCGCAAGAAAGGGGGATATTTTTAATGAAAATGTTAAAGTTTTTTACGGCGGGTAGTGTTGATGATGGAAAGAGCACATTAATCGGCCGTTTACTATATGATACAGGCTCTATTTTGGCCGACCAGCTGGAGGCGCTTCAGCGATCTAACCGCAAAAATGATGATGGGTCGATTGATCTTGCAATCTTAACGGATGGCTTGCGGGCAGAACGGGAGCAAGGCATCACAATCGATGTTGCTTACAAATACTTCCAGACTGAAAAACGTAAGTTCATTATTGCGGATACCCCAGGACACATTCAGTATACAAGAAATATGGTTACGGGCGCCTCTACTGCCGATCTGGCGATTATACTTATTGATGCTAGACACGGTATCGTAGAGCAAACCGTTCGTCACTCCTACCTGGTTTCCCTATTGGGGATCAAAAATGTGGTTGTTTGTGTGAATAAGATGGATATGCAGGACTACAGCGAATCTGTGTTTCGTTCCATCACTGATGAATACAAAAAGCTGGCGGCGACTGTAAAGTTGCAACAAGTAACGTTTATACCAGTATGTGCTTTGAAGGGTGACAACATTGTGCATAAGTCGCATCATATGGATTGGTATACAGGTTCAAGCCTGTTGGATTTCTTGGAAAGCGTTGATGTAGAAGATCCCGATGCTTCGAAATTTGCGCGTATGCCAGTACAATGGGTAATCCGGCCGCAAACTGAAGAACTGAATGATTACCGTGGATATGCTGGACGAATTCTTAGTGGGACATTCAA
>JAQBOT010000163.1 GCA_028287885.1 Pedobacter sp. | reverse complement strand
TGAATGGAATATTTGGCTTCCTGATAGGTTATAAACTGGTTTATGCCTTGATTAACTATAGCCTGTTTGTGTATGATGCGCAGACTGTATTGTTGTCTACTAAGGGTAATATCCTCGGCGGACTTTTCTTCGCGGGCCTATTCGCATACTGGGATTATCAGGAGAAAGACAAACACAAGCTTGATAAACCGAAAACAATAGAAGTAACGCAGTATCCTCATGAGCTGATGGGCAACCTAATTGTATGGGCTGCACTTTGGGGCTTTTTAGGTGCTAAGATTTTCGACAACCTGGAGCACTGGGATACTTTCATTAAGGATCCAATAGGTGGTTTATTGTCATTTAGCGGACTTACATTTTACGGCGGTTTGATCTGTGGTGGTGCTGCGGTTATCATTGTGGCAAGAAAACACGGCATCAAGCCCCTACATATGCTTGATGTTGGCGGACCTGGAATGATGCTTGCATATAGCGTTGGCCGGATCGGATGCCACATGTCTGGAGATGGCGACTGGGGCATTGTAAATCTACATCCTAAGCCGATGAGCTGGATTCCGGATTGGATCTGGGCTTACCGTTATCCAAATAACGTGGCCATGGAAGGAAGTCCGATTGCGGGTTGTACAGGTAAGTTCTGTACCGAATTGCCTTTTCCGGTTTATCCAACACCGTTGTATGAAGTTATCGTATGCTTTATATTGTTCCTGATCTTATGGAAGGTTCGTCATTATATCAAATATCCCGGTATGCTTTTTGGAGTTTATTTAATGTTGAATGGACTGGAGCGTTTCTCTATTGAATTGATCCGTGTGAATACCAAATACCAGGTTGCTGGTCTGGCGTTTACTCAGGCTGAGTTAATTTCTTTGATCTTGTTCATTTCTGGCTTACTACTGGTCATGTATTCTTGGAGGAATAGAGAAAAGCACGCAAACTACTAGTTATGGATTACGAAAAACTGTGTGATAAAGTTCTAACCGTTTCCCGGTTGACCGGAAACTTCATCCGTAAAGAGTCTTTGGACTTCAATGAAAGTAAGATAGAACTTAAAGGTTTGAACGATCTGGTTTCTTATGTAGATAAGGAGGCTGAAGAACAATTGGTTTCTAATCTTTCTCAACTTTTACCTGAGGCAGGTTTTATCACGGAAGAAAAGACAATCAACAAAATAGGTGAGGTCTACAACTGGATCATTGATCCCCTGGATGGGACAACAAACTTTATTCACGGTGTACCCACATATTCAGTAAGCATTGCACTTTACGAAGAAGATAAGCCAGTTCTGGGTGTCGTGTATGATATAAACCGTGGCGATTTGTTCTATTCCTATTAGTTCGGACCGGCATTCCTAAACAATAAGGTGATTACAGTATCTAGAAGGAACAGTCTGGCGGATTCATTGCTTGCGACTGGTTTCCCTTACTATAAATTTGATAAGCTTGAGCAGTATTTGCAGTTGTTTGCTGAGTTGATGCAGCGCTGTCATGGCTTAAGGAGAATTGGTTCTGCTGCCGTAGATCTTGCCTACGTGGCCTGCGGCCGATTTGATGCATTTTTTGAATACAATTTGAATTCTTGGGATATTGCTGCTGGAGCATTTATCGTGCAACAGGCCGGCGGAAACATAATGAATTTTAGTGGTGGCTCGGAGTTTATTGAGCAACGGGAAATTTTAGCAACCAACAGCTTGATTGATGAAGAAGTTTTAGAAGCCATTAAGCGCCATTTCAAATCATAGAAAATCTTAGACATAAAAAAAGCCCGTTTGCAAAACGGGCTTTTTGTTTACATATGGATTTCTACAATGCTTCAGAGACAACTTCTTTCACCTCAGGAACCATACGTTGTAATAGGTTTTGGATTCCAGATTTCAGAGTAATGGTAGATGAAGGGCATCCGCTGCATGATCCTCTAAGTTCTACGGTTACCACACCCTCATCGAAAGATTTGTAGGTAATTGCACCACCATCTTGCTCTACAGCAGGGCGGACGTAGTCGTTTAGGATCTGTTGAATTTTGATCTCCAGGTCAGTACCTTCGAAGTTCAGGTTTTCAGCACCAGTATCTTCTTTAATTTTATATTCAGACTCGACTGCGCCTTTAACAAACTCTTTCAACAAGGGTTCGATATCTGCCCATTCTGCATCTTCTGTTTTTGTAACAGTAACGAAATTGCTGGCAAAAAACACACCAGAAACAAAGTTAAACTTGAAGAGTTCTTTGGCGAACGGCGAGTGCTCCGCGCTCTCTTTGGTTGCAAAATCTTCACTACCGTTGATCAATAATTTATTGACCATAAATTTCATTGTAGCAGGATTCGGAGTCTGTTCTGTATATACGTTGATAGTCATGTTCTCTTTATTTCTACAAAAATAATTAATTACATTTTCATTAACAGATATCGATGTCTGATTTAGGTCATTATGTTAAAACACACCGGTGTAATTGAAAGGTGTGATCAACTTTAATTCCATCTTAACGTTTTCAGGAACATCTAAGCCATCAATGAACTCTGCCATTGTCTCCGCTGTCATCTTGCGGTTAACACGCGTCAAATCTTTAAGTGCTTCATATGGGTTGGCGTAGGCTTCTCTTCTAAGTACAGTTTGAATGGCTTCAGCCACAACTGCCCAATTATTCTCGAGATCTGCTTCAATTGCATCTTTGTTTAAAAGCAATTTGTCCAGGCCTTTCAATGTAGAGGCGATACTGATAACGGTGTGTGCCATTGGAACACCAATATTTCTCAACACGGTAGAATCTGTAAGGTCGCGTTGAAGGCGGGATATTGGAAGTTTGGATGCCAGGAACTCAAACAAAGCATTTGCAAGTCCGGCATTACCTTCCGCATTTTCGAAATCTATGGGATTAACTTTATGGGGCATTGCAGATGAGCCAACTTCACCAGCTTTAATCTTTTGTTTAAAGTAGTTTTTAGAGATGTATGCCCAAAGGTCGCGGTCTAGGTCTATGATGATGTTGTTTATTCTTTTCAAGGCATCGCACTGCGCGGCAAACTGATCATAGTGTTCAATCTGTGTGGTGTATTGAGCGCGGTTTAATCCAAGCACTTGATTTACAAAGTTGTTTGAGAAGTTCACCCAGTTCACTGTTGGAAAAGCAATATGGTGTGCATTGAAGTTTCCTGTTGCACCACCAAACTTGGCATTGTTTGGGATTTGCTGAAGGTTTGCCAATTGAACTTCTAAACGTTCTGCGAAAACCAGGAATTCTTTACCCAGTTTTGTTGGCGAAGCTGGCTGTCCGTGGGTATGTGCAAGCAGTGGTATGTCTTTCCAGTCGTTCGCTAAGCTTTTGATTCGTTCGATGAGTTGTTGGATCTTTGGATAGTAAACTTCATCCAGCGCCAGCTTAAACGTATATGGGATAGCGGTGTTGTTGATATCTTGTGAGGTTAATCCGAAGTGAATAAACTCTTTATAAGCTTGGAGACCCAGTTTATCAAACTTGCTCTTGATAAAGTACTCAACAGCCTTAACGTCATGATTGGTTACTTTCTCGGTTTCTTTAACCTCTTCGGCGTCTTGTTCAGTAAAGTCGGTATATATGCTTCGTAGTTCAGGATACTTATTCTTGTCAAAGTTTGAAAGCGAAGGTAGGCTTTCTTCACATAGCGCGATAAAATATTCAATCTCTACAAATACGCGGTATTTGATGAGTGCGGATTCAGAGAAATAGTCGGCAAGTTTTTGTGTAGTAAGTCTGTAACGACCATCGATAGGAGAGATGGCCTGAAGGGCTGAAAAGTTCATGAAATTGAATAAATGGGTACCCCGCAAAGGTAACATTTATTAATTCTTTATTTAAACGCAGGTGATCTCGAAAGCCTAAAGCACAAAAAAGGCCCTGAATAAATCCAGGGCCTTCTTTATGTGGCAAGTTAAATTATTTCTTAACTTCAGTTTTAGTAGTTTCAACTTTAACTGCTGTATCTTTTACAGTTGAATCTTTAACAGTTGTATCAACACCTGTAGTGTCAGTAATAACTGCAGAAGAATCTGTAGTAGTAGTATCTGAACCAGATCCTTTGTTTTCTGAGTTACAAGCTGCTACTGATAAAGAGATTGCTAAAGCTAAAAAGCCGAATTTAAATAAGTTTTTCATCGTAATTCTGTTTAAAATAATTAATTAATTTTACAGATTAATACCCGTAAGGTTAAAAGGTAACCCATGATTAAAAAAAAACTTCAAAATATTTTTTATCTAACATTGGGTTACCATTCATGTATAAATGTATTAATTAGTGAGTAAGAAGTTAAGCAGTTCAGTTCCAACAGATAGAGAAGTTGTATTAGGGATTCTAAATAACTCAGAAGAGGCGCTAAATAGGTTGTATACCGGTTATTTTCCAATGGTACTTCAATTTATTTTAAATAACAATGGAGATGAAGATGATGCGAAAGATGTGTATCAAGAGTCGATCATTATATTATACAACAAGATACGTGGCGGCGAATTTGAGTTAACGAGTAAGTTAAAAACCTACATCTATTCCGTAAGCAGGCGGATCTGGCTAAAGAAACTCGCGCAGCAAAGCAAAAAGACAAACAACGTTTCGGAGTTTGAAGATGTTGTTGCTGTAGAGGTTGATGTAGAGCTGCATGAAGAGAAGGAAATCCAATTTGAAAAGATGGATTCAGCTCTGCAGCATCTTGGGGAACCTTGCAAAACTATTATTCAAGATTTTTACATTAATAATTTATCCATGCAGGATATTTCTGAGAAGTTTGGCTATACGAATACGGATAATGCGAAAACCCAGAAGTATAAATGCCTGCAACGGTTAAAGAAATTGTTTTTTCAAGTATAATTATGAGAAACGAGATAGAATTAGAGGCGTTAATAGAAGATTACCTGAATGGGAACTTGAGTAAGGAAGACGCTCAGGCCTTCGAAGAGCTGCGTGCAAATGATCCGCAAGTTGACCATAAGTTTGTTGCGCATAAAGTATTTCTGGATTCATTGCAGCACTTTTCTCAGGATACGAAGTTGAAAGAACAACTGAATCGCATCCATGCTAATATTGATGTGGAATCCCTAACAGAGCAATATAGGCCGCATCCTTCTTTCATTATTAAGATATGGAAGAAAAACAAGGCTGCTTTCGCTGTTGCTGCATCTTTCCTGATTTTGGCGTTTGTATCTATATACTCCATCCAGCATAGCACCAAGCAAAATGGCAGCTATGAAATGATGCGTAGGGAGTTGGTTAAAATCCAGAATTCACAAAACCGGTTGATACGGAATGTGAACTCCAGAAACAAAGAAGAAAGCCCGTCGGTAAACCCTGCACAGTTTGGCGGTACCGGTTTTGCACTTACGGCAAATGGTTATTTATGCACCAATTATCATGTTATTGATAAAGCGGATTCTATATATGTACAGAACAGTAAGGGTGACTCGTACAAAGTGAAGGTCGTGTATCAGGATCAACAATATGATATTGCTATTCTAAAGATTGTGGATAGCGACTTTACTCAGCTCGCTAACTTACCATACAAGTTGAAGAAGATGAGTGCAGGCATGGGTGAACATGTTTATACTTTAGGCTATCCTAAAGATGATGCGGTTCTTGGTGAGGGTTATTTGAGCTCCAACACAGGATTCGGTGGAGATAGCTTATCCTATCAGGTTGAGATTCGTGTTAATCCTGGAAACAGTGGCGGTCCGTTATTGGACAATCAAGGTAACATCATCGGAATTATAAGTGCGAAAGAAAGTCAGGTAGACGGAGCTGCTTATGCTATTAAATCTAAATATATTCTAGAGGCACTGCGTGCAATCCCGCAGGATTCATTGGAGAATAATGTAGCTCTTAACAAGAAGAGTTCTTTGCAAGGGTTGATCCGCACAAAACAAATAGAAAAGATGCAGGATTACGTGTTCATGATTAAGGTATACAACTAGTTAGAACTAAAAGTAATAAGTTGGCCCTGAAAC
>JAQBOT010000127.1 GCA_028287885.1 Pedobacter sp. | reverse complement strand
ACATTAAGATTTAATTATCAAGTATTCACGGCTACAAATGTCCCCCTTGCTCTAGATTACCTTGAAACTCATCCTAATATAAGGGTTGTTTTTTGTGACCAGCGGATGCCCGGTAAAACAGGAGTTGAATTCTTTGAGGAATTAAGGATCAGCTACCCTCTTCCAATACGAATTCTGCTCACGGCATACTCCGATGTTGAGTCGATAATCGATGCTATAAACAAGGGTAATATTTTCAGGTTTGTAAAAAAACCTTGGGCTGAGGCTGATATCATTGGAGCAATCGAAGAGGCCAATAAATTTTACGTGGCAAATTCAATGCTTGCCATCAAAAATATTGAACTGCAAAAGGCATATGACGAATTGAACAAGTTCGCTTATAGTGTTAGTCATGACATAAGGGGTCCTTTATCTGGGATTTTGGGGGCAATCAACTTAGCCAATGAGATTGACGATGTTGAGGAAATGAAGGAAATGTTGTTCCTGATGAAAAAGTCTGTTAACAAAATGGATGCTTATGTTTTAAGTATGCATGATTATTATAGTTTGCAAAGAGGAGAACTAAGAATAACAGAAATTGATTTCAATAAACTTATGGACGAGCTTACAGCCATCTATGCAGTACTTTCAAAAGTAAATAACGTGGAGTTCAAATCAAGCGTCACGCAGAATGATGTGTTCAGAAGTGATTATGCTCCATTAAGGCTTGTCTTAAACAATCTTCTATCCAATGCTTTTAAATACCAGGATAGAGGTAGTAAAAGTAAATCTGTAGAGGTGAGTGTGGAAGTGGAAAGAAGCATAGCAACTATTTATGTGAAGGATACAGGTATAGGAATTTTAGGAAGTCATGTTGGTGAAATATTCAATCTCTTTTATCGCTCAAATTCTCTGGAAGTGGGATCCGGCTTTGGGCTGTATAATGTAAAAAGTGCATTAATGAAACTAAACGGGCAAATAGAGGTACATTCTGTTTTGCACCAGGGAACTACCTTCAAAATAACAATTCCATCTATCTAAGGAATATAGAAATTTTATAAGATGTGTAATGCTTTTGTTTTTATTGGTATCTTAACATCAACGCTTTATATCTAACAACCTCCGACGATGAAAAAACTATCCTTTCTAATTGTTCTATTAACAATTCAAGTAAATTTATACGCCCAAAAAGACCACAAGTGGCATTATTTGTTTGATGGTAAATCAATAAACGAACTACGTGGCTATAAACTGGACACTTTCCCTAGTGCATGGAAAATCGAAAACGGTGCCTTGGTCGCTCAAACAAATGTGCCGAATGTAGACCTTGTCAGCAAAGACACGTATACCAATTTTGACCTTACATTCAAGTGGGCCGTTTCGAAAGCCGGTAACAGCGGTGTATTTTATAACATGCTAGAAAACTCAAGTCACGAGTCTGGCAATGGAAATAGCCCGAATTGGCTCGATAATTTCGAGTTCCAGCTTTTAGATGACATTGATTTTAATGATCATGAACCGCGCCGTTCTGCAGGGTCGCTATATGATCTGATCACCCCTACCGGTAAGCGTCTTAAACCTGTTGGGGAATTTAACACGGGACGATTACTTGTCGACCACGGCCACGTAGAGCAATGGTTGAATGGCAAGAAAGTAGTTGAATATGAATTGGGATCAAAGGAGTTAAATGACCTGATCGCCAAAAGTAAATACAGTACCAACCCCAAATTCGCAAAGTCAACAAGCGGACATATCATGTTTCAGCACCACGGGCAACAGGTCTGGTTGAAAGACATTAAAATCAAGCGTTTGTAAAACACATTCACTATTCACTCACATACAACTTCTTAAACGAAAGCGGATTATTATTATACTGCTTCCTAAACTGCCTGTTAAAATTTGACAGATTATTAAAACCGCAGTCCATCCCTATTTCCGTAACGCTCTTATCCGTCTCTATCAACAGTTTTGAAGCATGGTTTAGCCTCACTTCATTAACAAAGCTCGTAAACGATTTTCGGGTGCGCTGGCTAAAATAGCGGGAAAAGGAATTCTCGGCCATATTGGCGATATCGGCAGCTTCAGACAATGCTATTTCTCTGTTAAAGTTTTTAATAACAAAATCAATTATCTTATTCATTCTGGTCGTTTCCCGCTGATTTTGCCCGGTGATTATTCCTGTACAGATATAGGCTAAATCCTTGCTTACGGATAGAATATTTAAAATATCCAACAACAAAAGCCATCGTGTAAATCCTTCTGCATCAATCATCGTAAGCAACTTATCCGCGATAACGGTGTTTGTTTTACCGTTTATTGCAAGTCCTTTAGCAGACCTGGCCAATAAGCCATTTATCTTCTGAGCTTCGGGCAAGCTGAAAAAGTTCTCGCTAAAAGAATCTTCTTTGAAATGAACCACAATTGATTTCGCTTTGAGCGTTGATTGTTCTTCAAAATATTCGGGGTCATTCTTGTAGGTGTGGGGCAAATAAGGGCCTATTAATGCAAGGTCACCTGGTTTGAAATTGCCAATATGATTTCCTATAAACCGGGTACCCTTGCTTTGAGTTACAAGCACCAGCTCGTACTCTGGGTGAAAATGCCATGGCGTGGGGTAATAATTGTACTCGAAGTATTTAGTTACGAAAGATTCTCCCGAATTTCTGGGCAAGTATTCCAGTACTGGTTTCATATGTCAATTTAATCAAAATAAGTGTTGTATACCCCATAAATGTTATATAAGTATTGGTTTATAGCATTTGAAACGTAGCGTGTATTTGAACAGCGCTGTAACTTAACTTATATTAAAAACAAATATATGTCAAGCATCAAGTTAACCGCAGAGCAAGTTGCGCTTTATCACGAACAAGGATATGTGATTGTAAAAAGTTTTTGTACCAAAGACGAAGTTGACAAGCTTTATCAAACCGCATTAAACGATAACGCCATGCAAAATAATGCGTTGGATCTTAATGACCTAAGTGGAAAAAAAACAAGGCTATCCCTATGGTTTACACCGGGCAACGATGTATTTGGTTATTTGACACGCAGCCAAAAAATAGTAAATTGTGTACAGCAGTTGCTTGGCGATAAAGCTAAAGTTTGCCATTTTCATTCTAAATTAATGCAAAAGGAACCAAAAGTAGGCGGCGCCTGGGAATGGCATCAGGATTACGGCTATTGGTACAAAAACCAGTTTATGTTTCCAGATGAATTGATCAGTGTGTTGGTTGCGCTCACTCCCGCTAATAAAGAAAACGGATGCATACAAGTGATCAAGAACTCTCATAAAATGGGCCGTGTTAACCATGGGTTTTCAGGCGAGCAGTTAGGCGCAGATATGGAAATGGTAAATAATGCCTTAAAAACCATGGAATTGGTATATGCCGACTTGCAGCCCGGAGACGCAATGTTTTTTCATAGTAATCTATTGCATCGTTCGGAAGCAAACTTGTCAGACCATCCTCGTTGGTCAATTATTTCTTGTTATAGCCTGGAATCTAATCTTGCATATAACGAAACCTCTACCTCCTGGCACACGCCCGTTGAGGTCGTACCTGATGAGGCAATATTGCAATGGGAAGCAGAATCGCTATCTCATGCTGATTTTCTTAAAAAGGAGAACGACCCCGCACTTAGAGAGACCGGCTGGGAACAGGATATCAACAAATAGATCATGGAAAAACTTAACAGAAGAAGCTTTTTGGAGACCGCCGGAATAATTACTGGTGGCGTGTTATTGGGTAATTCGCTTAACTTAAATGCAGCGGATGGTCCAGGTAAAAACCCTATGGTAAAACTGAGTGGCCATATATGGGTATATGCCAGCAAATACCCGCCAAACTGGGACAGTACGCCGGTAATTGAACAAGCTTTTTCAGATTTTAGTTATGC
>JAQBOT010000126.1 GCA_028287885.1 Pedobacter sp. | reverse complement strand
CAATGAATTTTGAGGCAAGGAAAGCGTAGGGTCTTCATGGAAGATTTCAATGACTGTATTCCTTGCCTCTTGTAATATAACCTGGTCCTTAGCCAAGTCGGCAAGTTTAAGGTCCAGCACACCACTTTGCTGTGTTCCCTGAATGTCCCCCGGGCCACGAAGCTGCAGGTCAATCTCAGAGATCTCAAAACCATTATTGGTTTTAACCATGGTTTCCAGACGGACCTTCCCCTCCTTGCTCAGCTTATTACCTGACATCAGAATACAGAACGATTGCTCTGCCCCACGACCTACACGGCCGCGGAGCTGGTGTCATTGAGAAAGCCCAAAGCGCTCCGCATTTTCTATAATCATGATGGAGGCGTTAGGAACATTTACGCCGACTTCAATTACGGTGGTTGCCACCATAATCTGACTTCTACCTTCTACAAACTTCTGCATCTCGAATTGTTTATCTGCATTCTTCATTTGGCCGTGAACAATGCTGATCTGGTACTCGGGTAACGGAAACTGATAACTTAACTGTTCTATCCCCGCTTCAAGATGCAGGAGGTCTAGCTTTTCACTTTCTTTAATAAGTGGGTAAACAACATAGACCTGACGCCCCTTTTTGATCTCTTCGCGCATAAAGCCGAACATACGGACACGCTGCCCTTCAAACAGGTGCCTGGTGACTATGGCTTTTCTGCCTTTTGGAAGTTCATCAATCATAGATACATCAAGGTCGCCGTAAAGGGTCATGGCGAGTGTACGGGGAATTGGAGTGGCAGTCATGACAAGAATATGCGGAGGCACAGCATTTTTCTTCCAGAGCTTAGAACGCTGTTCAACGCCGAAGCGGTGCTGTTCATCAATAACAACAAGGCCGAGATTTTTAAACTGCACTTTATCTTCTATCAGGGCATGGGTACCCACCAGAATGTCAATCTCGCCTGCCTCTAATTGCTCATGTAGGGTGACACGCTGCTTCTTAGACGTACTGCCTGTCAATATGGCTACTTTCACCAGTTTGTCACCCAACAGGTCTACAAGCGATGCGTGATGCTGCCTTGCGAGTATTTCCGTTGGTGCCATCATGCAGGCTTGGAAACCATTGTCGTTTGCTAGGAGCATGCTCATTAAAGCAACTACAGTCTTCCCGCTGCCAACGTCACCCTGTACCAGGCGATTCATCTGCACGCCGCGTTGTGTATCGATACGGATCTCTTTGATCACACGCTTTTGGGCTTCTGTAAGCTCAAAAGGCAGAATCTCATTATAGAACGTATTTACATTGTTACCCACAGTGCTGAACAAGGAGCCCCTAAATTTAAGGATGCGCATTTGTTTGCTATGAAGCATGTGGAGTTGCAAAAAGAACAACTCTTCAAATTTAAGCCGACGTTGTGCGTTCTGCAACGATTCTGCAGACTCTGGAAAGTGGATGTTTAGAAGCGCATCACGTTTACTGACAAGCCTGTATTTATCTAGAATGTAGGCAGGAACTGTTTCATATATCTCACGTAAATGCTGTTCAATGATGGCACTTTGTAGCTTTTGAATGCCTTTGCTATCTAGGAATCGCTTTTTAAGTTTTTCAGTAGAGTTATATATGGGTTGGAGGGTTAAATTACCGGTAGCGGTATTCGGACGCGGGTAACTCTCCAGATCTGGATGAGAAATGCTGAAAACGCCATTAAAGAGCACAGGCTTCCCGAAGGCAATGTAAACTTTCCCTCGCATTACGTTCTCTTCTACCCATTTTAAACTCTGGAACCAAACGAGTTCAATGGTTCCCGTTTCATCTGTAAACTTGGCTACAATCCGCTTCTTGTGCTTATCGCCAATGGTTTCCTTGCCTGTTATGCGCCCCACAATCTGCACTAGCGGAAGCTCGGAATTAAGTGTATTGATCTTATAGAAACGTGTGCGGTCTATATAGCGGAAGGGGTAATAGTCTAAAAGTTGCTTGTACAGAAAAATGCCCAGCTCCTTTTTAAGAAGTTCAGCACGTGCAGGACCAACACCTTTGAGGTATTCTATTGGAGAATCTAAAGTTGCTGTATACAAAATTTAGGCTATTGCAAATTTCTATGCTTTATAGGCTGTTGCTGAAATTTCTACATTTACCCCTTTAGGTAAACCTTTTACAGCTATGGTTTCTCTTGCAGGAAAATTCTTGTGGAAATAAGATCCATATATTTCATTCACTTCAGCAAATAAGCTCATATCAGACAGGAAAATGGTGATTTTCACGATATCTTCAAAGCCGTAACCAGCTTCAAGCAGAACTGCATTAATGTTTCTCATCACCTGGTTTGTCTCTACTTTGATTGAGCTTTGATTTAACTCTCCTGTAGCTGGGTTGATGGCAACCTGACCTGATAGAAATAGAAACCCGTTTACGGCTACGGCCTGACTGTATGGACCTATAGGCGCAGGAGCATTTCCTGTATTAATTATTTGTTTCATTTTATAAAGAATATGTCAATTAGCTTCCAAATGATACCTGCCAGAAAAATCGTTATTGCCAGCGCATTAATAATGTGCATTATTCTAATGTTTATATTATTAGGCCTGTTGGGATCTTTCTTTCTGAAGAAGTACATAAGACAAATGTATAAAATAAACTATGGATTAGCGTGAAGCTTATGGACAGGAGTATGTAAAAACCATGTACAAAAAAACGGGCTCCGAAATTCGGAGCCCGTTTCTTATATTACTTATCGTTGTATTACAATCTTGAAGATTCAACACGACGGTTTTGGATACGACCTTCTTCAGTATCGTTAGAAGCGATTGGATTAGCTTCACCATAACCTTTAGCAGTTACTTGGCTTGAATTAAGACCAGCATTTACTAAGTAAGTTTTAACAGAGTTAGCTCTGTCTTTAGACAACTTCATATTATATGCAGCAGTACCTTCGCTTGAAGCGTAACCTTTAAGGGTTGCTTTACCACCGTTTTCACGTAATGTAGAAGACAATTTGTCTAAGATTGGATAAGATTCAGTTTTTAATACTGAACTGTTGAATTCGAATTGGATAGGCTCAAATCCGGTTACAGTAACCATTGCGCTATCAGCTTGCATTTTAGGTAGAGGACATCCTGAACCATCAACTGCAGTACCTGCTGGAGTTCCAGCACATTTGTCAAATTGATCAGCTACTCCGTCACCATCAGTATCTTTTTTCAAATCTTCGATAGATTTTTCAACGTTAGATACACGGTTTTTAAGAGCTTCAACTTCTTGACGCAATGAAGGATCTTTCAATTCATCATACATTAAGGCAAGTGGGTTAACCCATTCTAAAGCAGGCTTAGCTTTTGATCCCAAAGAGAAATCAAGACCAGCATATCCGTAAGAATATTTGTCTTTAGTAGTTGCTTTAGCGTAAACTCCATCAAAGTTATCGCCATCGATGAACTGCATTGTATAACCTAAGTTAAAAGCAACACGGTCAGATACTTTAAATTTCACACCTGCTCCAACTGGAATGTATGCTTCTTTAACGTATTTTTTATCTCTTGTATCACCAGATACATCTTTCCAGTCAGTAACAGTACCGCTAGTAGCAATTGTTGAAGGTGAATAAGCAACTAAACCATAACCTGCAGATACGTAAAAGTTAACTGAGTTCTCACGACGTAAGAAATCAACAGTAGCAACGTTAACAACACCTCTAATATCAGCTGCGTAACCGATCTCAGTTTCGAAAGATCTAACACCGAATTGGCTTCCGTTAGCTGCATCTTTGTTTGTTCCAGAAACTTTTCCACGTAGGATATTTCCTTCTAAGGCAAATGCATGACCTAATTGTTTTTTCAATGAAATGCCGTAACCTAAGTTAACGTCTGCATTTGTGAAATCGTTTGATCCGCCGATAGCAAGGAACGGAGACAAAACACCTCCATTGACACCGAATGACCAAGTTCTGTACTGGC
Organism: Pedobacter sp.; assembly: GCA_028287885.1. Lineage (GTDB taxonomy): Bacteria > Bacteroidota > Bacteroidia > Sphingobacteriales > Sphingobacteriaceae > Pedobacter. Next base: position 258 of record JAQBOT010000126.1, on the reverse strand, counting down.
CTCTTCCGCCAAATACCTTGGCCGAAGAAGTAGTCATTGTAGAATCTTGTGCGTTAGCAAGAGTCGAAGCTCCCATTAAGGCAACAAAAGAAACTGCAAGACCTTTTTTTAAGGTAGAGTAATTCATAATTTTCTTTTTTTTAAGGTTAAACATTTTAATTTTAAAATTCTTTTACTTAGCAAAAGTAAACAAATTTTTATTTTCTCAAAGGGATATACAAACTCTGTTCCAAAGTAGGCAGGTGGCAGTAATATCTA
>JAQBOT010000116.1 GCA_028287885.1 Pedobacter sp. | reverse complement strand
GCCTGGCTTTCCAGGTAAGTGTAGTCGGCAAGGTTGTCGTACAGATTCCCCCACAAAGTAGTGGATCCGCTCCAGTTCGTTGTAAAGTTGTAAGAACGTTCTTCGTACCATCCTGATACACCACCCGGTGTCATCCAGTAGTTCATCCATAAAGCACTAAAGCTATAGAAGATGGAACCGCCAGTTGTATATGCTGCGGTGTTGTTTAATGCACCAGTCATTATCAAGGCCGGCTTGACAGACGTCGCAGCGTTTGGATTTTCGTTGATGTCTAAAAATTCCTTTTTACATGCCCCAAGCAAAAGTGCGGAAGCTGTAAGTAAATATATGAGTTTCTTTTTCATGTCTTTTCGTGTTCTTTTAGAAGCCTATTGTTGCAGTAAAACCATAGATGCGCGTAGGAGGTGTTTGGTTAAGGTTGTTTACACCTTGTGCATTTCCTGTACCTACATTGATTTCAGGGTCAGTATAGATATTATCACTAGCTCTGAACATAAACAGGTTTCTTCCAACCACCGCAATGCTTGCATTTTTTATGAAGCTTGCATGGCCAGTTAACCATCTCGCGGGAACCTGGTATCCAAGTGAAAGCTCTCTGATTTTCCAGAATGCAGCACTAGACACATAGTTAGATCCTGTGTTTGTACGAATACCGTCAGACCAGAAGGATCCACTACCATTATTGGTGGTCACGTTTGTGTTGCGTTCATAAACACCTGGGGAAGTCTGGATCACAGAGTTTGGATAAATAAACCGCTCTCTTCCAGCTTGGCCAGAAGTATAGCTATTACCTGCGAAATCAAGCGTTGAGGCCATGCTACTGTAAAACACGTTGCCACTACGGTATTCCGCTACACCAGATAAAGTAAAGTTTTTGAACGCAAAGCTTGTGTTTACACCAAGGTTATGGCTTGGGTTCGTTTTGCCATAATCCTGATTTACCGGATTTGCAATCGGAAGTCCTGTGTTTCCATTAACAATAACATGTCCTTCTGGATCCTTTTGATATGTACTTACCTGTAAAGAAGGGTAACTTTGTCCAAGCACGATATAGTTATTATCTCCAATGCTAAATTGCGATTGGCCTTGGTACAATGACAATACTTTGTTTGTATTGTAGGCGTAGTTGATGCCGACATTCCATTTGAAGCCATTTGCTAGGCCGATGACTGGGGAAGCGTTTACCGCAACCTCAAAACCCTTGTTTTCTCCTTCGCCTGTGTTGATCACGGCATTTGTATAACCCGTTGCAGCAGATAAATCAACGCCGGTTATAATCTCCTGATCCTTTGTGTTTTCAAGGTATGCAGATGTCTCCAAAGTGATCCTGTTGTTTAAAAATCCAAAATCCACTCCGACTTCCTTTGAAACTGTTTGTTCTGGTTTCAAGTTCGGGTCATATACCGAGTTACCTAATGAATAGCCAGCTGTATTCCCGTATGGGAAGTTTCCGGCTGTTAAGATGGTTGATACTAATCTGTATGGATCAATTTGAACTGCGTAAACCTTTGATATACCTCCTCGAACTTTCAAATTGCTAATCACTCTGCTATCCTTTAAAGATGGAATCGCATCAGTAAGTGTAATTGCAGCATCAACAGCAGGGTAGAAGAACGAACGGTTGTTCGTTGCTAATCTGGAATCCCAATCATTTCTTCCAGAAACGTGAATGGTAAAATACTCGTTGTAGGTAGCAGTTAAATCTCCAAAGGCACCCAATTGACGTGAGTTGCTTTCTGCTTCACTACCGGTTAGCTCACCTGTGCGGTTTCCCACGTTAAACAAGTTGTCAACTACTAGGTTGGTTCCACCGACATCCTGGTACTTGTAGTTCTTTTGAATTACCTGCGCACCGCCAATTAAAGTAAATTTAAATTTATTAAAAGTCTTTGTTGCTGTGGCAAGGAAATCTCCGGTATAGCGACTTTCAAATAAATTATAGTCACTAACTGCCGACTTCAGATATTGCGTCTGTGCAGCTGCCTTACCTGATTTATTCGCATAATCAGAATAGGTATAAGCGTATTGTTTATTCTTTCCTTGAGTGTTCTTTGTACTTAATCCACCTCTAACCAAGAAGCTTAACCAATCTAAAGGGCGGTAGGTCAAAGACATATTTCCTAATAAATCATCTCTGCGTTCGTTGGAACGGTAGCGCTCCAAACCTACATACGGACTGGTGTAATAGTCATTGTAGTAGTTGTCTGGATTACCATATAGAGACTTCGTGTCGCTATACTCCGTAATAGGGACGTTAGGAGGTGTATTGATCAAGTTATTATAAACCTGATTATAACTTTTATCATAATTTCTCTGCGTGTAGTTGAAGGAGTAGTCTGCAGTGAATTTATTTAACAGGCGAGTTCCATTGATACGGAAAGCAGTTCTGTTTAATTTATCACCTGGTACTATACCTTTACTGTTTACACGCTGAACATTAATGTAAGTAGAACCTTGATCATTCCCCCCCGAGAAGGAAATATCATTCTGCTCATCGATACCTGTATCGAAGAAATTTTTAATTGCGTCTTTGTTTGAGTAAGGAACCATCTGGATCGTCCCATCCTCAAGTACACGGCCAAGAGGTCTCATGCTACCGTCAAGGCGGTCACCAAAGCTTTGGTTTTCAAATGGCGTATATTGAGGGAACCCATATGCATCCACATCAGTACCTCCACCGAACTGGGTTTGTAATTTTGGGAGGTAAGAAAGTGAATTGAGCATCGTTGTATTCGTGTAACTTATAGAACCGACACCTTTAGATCCTCTTTTAGTACTCACAATAATAACCCCGTTGGATGCATCGGAACCATACAATGCCGCGGCGTTAGCGCCTTTAAGGATGTTTACGTCCTCAATGTCGTTCGGGTTAATGGAATTCAGCTGACTTAATGGGACAATTATGCCGTCCAATACCAATAAAGCCTGGTTGTTTCCAGTAAAAGAACGATTACCACGAAGCACAACTCTTACCTGATCACCGGCATCGATTTGGTTGTTTGCCTGGTTAATCTGCAAACCGGCAACCTTTCCAGATAAACCTGTCGCAAGGTTCGTTGGCTTGCTTGCCGTCAAGTCCGATCCTTTAACCTGCTGTGTTGCGTAACCGATCTCTTTTGGCTTCCGCTTAATACCCATCGCTGTTGTAATGGTCACCTCGTTCAATAACTTGGAATCAGAAGCAAGCTTCACATCAATTTCAGTTTTGTTGCCCACAGTTATCTCCTGAGTTATAAATCCCAGATAGCTAAACTGTATTACGTCAGTTGGGCTTGCAGAGATGGAATAGCGGCCATCTGAGCCAGAAACGGTAGTAGCACTTTTACCTTTTAGATGGATACTTACCCCTGGAACGGGTAATCCGTCGTCGGATGCAGTTACTTTTCCATTTACGTTCTTATTCTGCGCCAACACTTGTGTGAGGCCTAGAAACAGGAAAATGAATAAACCTAGTACTTGTTTTTTCATAAATAATTAGTTTTTAGTTTTTATTTCGTCTAAATTATAGTTAGTTAAACGATTTACCAAACAATACCGCAATAAATATTTCGGTTTTTCTCAAAAGGCTGCGTTAATGCGAAAAAATAATGTAATTATTCCTATAATGTTTATAATAAATATTTTAATACACTTACTTCATTGCCTCATTGACGTATTTTTCCTACTTTGCTGCCTAATCACGCAATCATGAAACGCTTTTTCCAGTTCTCAATTCTGTTAGTTTTGCTCAGCTCCGGGCATGCTTTTTCTCAAAATCTTACTGTCGGTGCAAGTGGTACCCCACTGAGGGAACTTAAAAGGCGAGATGAACTCGGTTCAGCGTATTTTAATACTCAGTTTCTCGCGTCAGACGTTGTCTCTGCTGGTGGAAAAAGATTTTCACTCGCAGCCCTTCGATACAATTTGCTCAATCAACAAGTGGAATATTTAGATGACGACGTAGTATATCAGGTTCAAGATTCACTTCTATCTTTCCGTGTCATAGACAACCTAGGTAAATCTCATTTAATGGAGAAAAAAGTAATGGATAACAAGCCGCTTTTTTTGGAGACAATCGCAAAAGGTAAAGTTGCTTTATTCAAGCGATATACAGCAAAGTCAACGAATACCGAGGATTGGTATACTAAAAAGAAAGTCACAACCATTGTTCCTGAGGTTGCCTACTATGTTTCGAACGGAGATAATTTAGAAAGATTTTCAGCAAACAGAAAAAATGTTCTAACATTGTTTAGTGATAAAGGTGAGCAAATCAAAACATTCTTAAACAAGAATGGAACAGACTTTAAAAATGATGACTCATTAAAGGATTTGTTCAGCTATTACAATTCTTTAAGTGGCAATCCTTAGATTGCCACTTAAAGAATTCATATTTACCTCTACTAAATGACAAGTTTTAACTTCAGAGCGCTGATTACCGCGTTTCTGTTTCTCGCTATAGCAAATTCTGCGTACGGGAACCCTCGATCTTTAGGCGTCTTCCCTTATGCTTTAAAATGTGATCATCTGATCATGCCGATCGGCGTCGATTCAGAACATCCAAGGTTATCCTGGAAGTTAAATGACAACCGCCAGAATGCAATGCAGACCGCATATCAGCTAACGGTTGCTACCGATTCATCATCCTTGTTAAAAAATAACACCCCTTTCTATACGACTGGTAAAGTTAAAGGAGCGAAGAACCTCATTAATTATGCTGGCCAAGCCTTGGAACCATTTACCAAATATTATTGGAAGGTAGAGGTTTGGGATAAAGACGGGAAGCCCAACTCTTCCATTGCAATTTCATCCTTTGAAACTGGAATGATGAAGATGGCGAATTGGCTGGGTACCTGGATAAGCGATGGTATAGACATAAACAAGTTGCCAGCTCCTTACTTCCGAAAGGATTTTTATGCTGGAAAAAAAGTTAAATCCGCACGTGCTTACATTGCCGCTGCAGGCCTCTATGAACTTTATATCGATGGTAAAAAGGTGGGCAACCATCGTCTAGATCCAATGTACACAAGATATGACAGGCGTAATCTTTATGTCAGCTACGATGTTACACCATACCTTACTAAAGGTAAAAACGCAGTTGGCGTGTTGCTTGGCAATGGTTGGTACAACCACCAGTCATTGGCAGTATGGGATTTTGACCAGGCTCCCTGGAGGGGCCGACCTGCATTTTGCCTCGACCTGCGTATTACTTATGACGATGGATCTTTCGAAGTAATTACATCCGATGATACCTGGAAAACACATTCTGGTCCGCTGGTCTTTAACAGTATATATACAGCGGAGCATTATGATGCCCGTTTGGAACAGCCCGGTTGGAATGCTAAAGATTTCAACGATAAGGGCTGGGGCGAGATTATGCTGCGCGCAGCACCGTCGCAGAATATCGTAAGTCAGGCGATGGAACCAATCCGCAACGTAGAAGAGTTACATCCGAAATCAATCCAGAAACTTAACGACACAACATATGTGTTTGATTTGGGCCGGAACATTGCCGGTGTAACAAGACTTATAGTAGATGGTAAAAAAGGCACAGTCATACATGTAAAACAT
>JAQBOT010000113.1 GCA_028287885.1 Pedobacter sp. | reverse complement strand
GTACTTAAAAGGCAATAGAACAAAACGGTCCTTATTTTCTTTCAGTAAAACTTCTTCCTGTTGCATGCTTTATTGTTTTTGTGGGAGATAAATGCTTTAATTACATCACAATCCGAGGGCGCCTATTACCTGAACTTATTTTTAGAGGTTTGCTGTGAAAATTCAAGCGACAAAACTCTAATTACTTGCTTCTTAGGTACTTATCAGTAAGCGGGCGTATGGATTATTAAAGAACTTTGTGTAACAAATATAAAGTTTGGGCGAATGGATCCCCCATATAAGTTGTTAACAAGTGAGCAATTTTATCAACACGAAAAAGGAAGCTTTTTACCTGATGATTTATTATTAGAAATACAAAAACTTAGGGAAGTTTATAGCTGATTTCTACTTTCGATTCTCCTTTTCTCCAGAACCCAAGTTCTTTCGCTGCAGATTCAGAAAGGTCGATGATATATCTTTTGGTATACGGTCCGCGGTCATTTACAACAACGTCAACCATTTTTCCATTAGTAAGATTCTTTACAGAAACGATCGTACCGAATGGCAGGGTCCTGTGGGCTGCGGTTAATTTATGGCCCTTGTAGCGTCTGCCGCTGGTTGTTCTCCTGCCTTCAAAGCGCCTGGCGTAGTACGTTGCAACGCCTTTTTTAGTGTTAACATCCGGATTAATGTTTGCTGTTTCTTCGTGTCCTTGTGCTGTATAAAACAACAGCATAGTTAGTATAAGTAAACAATATTTCATATTTCGTTTTGTTAGTGAACTTGCAAATATAACAAAACTACGTACTTATGAAACAGCAAAACCGGCAAGCCTCCTCAAACTGCTTCTTCAGTGCTGGAGAGTTGCCGGTTCAAAACCTAAATTTAACGCCCTAATCTTTCTTGTCTGGAACGAAATTCATCGAAATGGAATTCACACAATTTCTCGTGTTTTTAGCCGTGAAGCCTTCGCCAATGAAAACGTGACCAAGGTGCGCTCCGCAATTCGCACATTCTATTTCCGTCCGCGAACCGTCGGGATCTGGAATGCGTTTTACTGCTCCTGCAATCTCGTCATCGAAACTCGGCCATCCACACTCAGATTCAAATTTCGACTCAGATCTATATAGTGCAGCGTTACAGCGCTTGCATGTATAGGTTCCCTTTTCTTTGTTATTCAGTAATTTACCGGTACCAGGATATTCTGTCCCTTTTCTAACGATAACATCCTCTTCTTCCTTGGTTAGTTTATTCCAATTCATGTTTTTGCTTGTTTTTGTTGATGCTTCCTTGTTCTGTTTCTGGGCACAGGCTGTCAAACTACTTAAAAAGATCAGGCCTGCAAAAAGAAAGAATTTGTTTAATAATACTCGCATGACTAAATATACGGTGAATGCAAGTCGGCAAGATTTAAGCGCGCGTAATAATTACGTCACGTAAAAAAAAAAACGAGATCCGCTGAATGCAGACCTCGTCTAATATGTACAAGAAGATTATTCTTTATTTTTTCAAAAGTTCTGCCATTGCAGCGCCAATTTCAGCAGGGCTTTCTACAACACGGATTCCGCATTCAGCCATGATTTTCATTTTTGCAGCAGCAGTATCGTCGGCACCACCAACAATCGCACCCGCGTGACCCATTCTACGACCAGCTGGAGCAGTCTGACCTGCGATAAATCCTACAACCGGCTTTGTGCCGTTTTCTTTGATCCAAAGGGCTGCTTCAGCTTCCATTCCACCACCAATTTCACCAATCATGATGATACCTTCCGTTTCTGGATCGTTCATCAACAATTCTACAGCTTCCTTGGTTGTGGTTCCGATGATCGGGTCACCACCAATACCAATGGCTGTCGTAATTCCCAAGCCAGCTTTCACAACTTGATCAACCGCCTCATAAGTCAATGTACCTGATTTTGATACAACACCTACCGTACCTCTTTTGAAGATAAAACCTGGCATAATGCCAATCTTAGCTTCATCAGCAGTAATAATACCAGGGCAGTTTGGCCCAATTAAACGGCAATCTCTTCCAGAAATATATTCTTTAACCTGAATCATATCCTTCGTTGGGATACCTTCAGTAATACAAACAATAACTTTAATACCAGCCTCAGCCGCTTCCATAATTGCGTCAGCAGCAAAAGCAGGGGGTACAAAAATGATTGATACATTTGCTCCTGCCTGATCAACAGCATCTTTAACTGTGTTGAAAACAGGCTTGTTCAAGTGAGTTTGTCCGCCTTTACCAGGTGTTACCCCGCCAACAACGTCAGTTCCGTATTCTATCATCTGAGCAGCATGGTAAGTACCTTCATTACCAGTAAAACCCTGAACTATAACTTTTGAATCATTATTTACTAAAACACTCATGTATCTTTTTTTTGTTTGCAAATCTAAGCTAATTGAAATGGATTGGCAAATCCTACGCTTACAATAATTTTGTTAGCTTCAAATTAAATCGCCAGTGTACAGTATAAAGCCTGCTCAGAAAAAAAAACCGGAATGTTGCCAATGGAGCAGTTCGCTTTGATTAAAACGGAATGAATTTTAAAAAGAAACGGGGATAAGTCCGAAAACCTACCCCCGTTAAATTAACGCTCTCAGGACAAAAGTAGGAAAAAGTTTTTGACCTGCAAATTTATTTGAAAATAATTTATCTGTTTTTTCATACATTTAAGGAAATGGGATATAACTATCTAAAAACCAATATGCTCACTTTCAAAATCTGCCTTGCTTGTCTCTGTTTCCTTATCAAGGGGTAGTTTGAAATAAAATGTAGACCCTACGCCCAACTTGCTTTCAACCCAAAAACTTCCTTGATGTCTTTTTAGAATTTCAGATGTAATAAAAAGCCCAAGTCCCAATCCTTCGAATCTCATGTCCAACTTATCCCCCCGGTAATAGCGTTCATCTAGGCGCTCCGCTTGTTCTGTAGGAATGCCAATGCCAAAATCCTGAATAGAAACAATCACGTGGTCATTTTCCAACCTACAATCGACCAGCACCTGCTTACCGCCGGGCGAATACTTGATTGCATTGCTTAAGAAATTCGTTAACACTTGCTCTAACCGGAAGTAGTCGCCACGATGTATAAACGAAGGTGCATTCAATAAAATGATCTCATGGCTGGGCGTTAGGTATTGTACGCTTTCGATGGTTTCCGACAGTAGCACATTGAAGTCAAAATGCCTGTAGGTATACCTCATTTGGCCTTGGTGGATCTTTGTGACATCTAGCAGGTCGCTAATTAGTCTTTCAAGTTTAGAAATTTGTTCCGCGGATTTCAGGACAAAGCCTTGAAGTCTTTCCGGATCTTGTATGCGCTGCATAATTTGGTTAAACGCCTTTATACTGGTTAAGGGTGTTTTCAATTCATGACTCGCGATATTCAGGAATTCATCTTTTTTGTTCAGCAGCTCTTCAATAGCTTGCTTATCCTTATCCTGCCTAAGCAATGCATCTCTAAGCTTTAAGCGCATGGCATCGATTGTTGTTGCAAGCCGATGCGACGTGATGGCTGAATTTTCCGCCATCAATCTGGTTGTTTCAGCAGCATTTCGTTGCTGTTCCTGCATAAACAAGGCGGTTAATATTGGTAAGGCTGCCTGAAGTTCTCGCAGTTGTTCTGCCTGAGGACTTCCCCCTAAGAGGATAGCTACAGATTCATCAGGGCCAGATAATGCAGTTGCGGAGAGATCAGAGTCCTTATTCGGAAAAGGCAGCGTGCTGCTCACAATCGGAGCCTGGGTAATGTCAAGAAGCAACTGTTCCCATCGACCATCCATCGGTATCGTCGCCGGAAAGCCCGGAGCAGGCAAGACGGCATCAACTTCTTTGTCATTTATAAAGATGATCAAATTGGAACAGCCCAGGTATTCAGCTATTTTATTCGCGTTTTCATAGCGGGTCTCCACCTTAACCATTTCTGAAATGAGATCTAAAAACATTTAATTCGGTATTATACAAACCACCGCACTGCAATTTTGAAATCCACTAAATTGGCCATTTACCCTTGCTACCTGGCCATAGGTATTGCAGCCGACAAATGCTGCTCCATCTAATGTATCACTTACATCATCCAATTCAAGTTCAAATTCACTGCCCATTCTTAGCCGCGTCGCTACACAATCAAAGAATATGGCAACATTTGGTTTATATTCTCCAAGCTGTGCAATCGCATTTAAAGTTGCGTCCACTGCAGCACCTTTCGATAGCTCGCTGGTGCTCCCCATAATATAAACACTCGTTCCAACCGGAATGTCGGAAGCTAAAATGATTGTCCCATCTGGCTCCAAGCCAATTGGTGCACGTAATTTGTAACCCCCAGCGATTTCAATCCCAATGATGTTGTTTAAGAAAAAAGGAATGGGTTGTTCAATATCGAATATTGTTCCCGTATCCAAAGCATGCTGTTTATAGACCTCAACAGCAGGCCTGGCATTCAAGCTGATCAATCTTCTGCCTTCAGCAGCAGTCACCCGCATTTTTTTACTTATAGGCTGCCAGCCATGCGAAATTCCAATGCCTACCGGCTTATTGGATCGGATCTCAAGCACCACTGCTGCATCTGTATATGATTTTCCATTAAAGAATACGTGGGTACGTAGAAACTTTGCGTTATCACCAGCCCCGCCTCCAAAGAACTGATATTCCCCGGTGGTTAATTCTGTCAGCATGCCAATTAGCTCATCCGTAAAACCTGACAGCGCATCAGCAAATATCATTGCAGAATGGTACTGGTACTTGTGGTCTTCTAAATTTGGCAAAGATAGATATGTATGAAGCTCATTGGCTACATGTTGTCTACTACCCTGAATCCCTTCAGCCACACCGGCATTAAATGTCATTTCATCAGAATAAATAGCCACTGCGCAAGCGGAATCCGTACGAAAGTCTTGGCCAGTAAATTCGCCTGCTGAAGATCCGCCGACAATAAGTTTTGGATTAGAGGTCTTTTTTAATGCGGCTAATAAGGCATCGTATTGGTAAATTGATGAGGCGAAAATGATTACTACATCTGGTGGGTAAGAGCTAAACTTTTCATTGATTTTGGTTCCCAGCTGGATTCCGGCTTCTTCTCCGGATGATAACTGGGTAAAAACTACAGTCGATTCTGTCATAAATTTAATCCCGGCACATTTAAGATCTTTATTGCAACTTAAAAATGTTCGGTTATAAGTAATTTCATGCAATAAATATACCGCGTATTCAAATGCACATGAAGAAAACCAGAATAAACAAGAAAGCCCCGGATTTCCGGGGCTTTCAAAATATAAAACAAGAT
>JAQBOT010000094.1 GCA_028287885.1 Pedobacter sp. | reverse complement strand
CCTATCCAGAAGATGTGCCTGTTAAAGTTGATGTACGGTCAAACGCGCACTTGATTGTCAAAAGATCGAATTTTTCCACCCCTGGCATGTCCGGTCAAATCATACTGGGGTTCAATACTTTAGAGATCTTAAGCAGCAAACGACAGATCCGCGAAACATCTTTGTTGGTCAGCGGAATTGTCTTTGTCATTGGCATTTTAATGGGTTTCATTCTGGCAAGAAGCATTTCGGCGCCAGTAATGCGGCTTCGTGATGCGGCATATCGAGTGAGTGAGGGGGACCTCTCCCAACGGGTGACCAATATATCCAGAGATGAAATTGGTGAGCTTGGCCTGGCCTTCAATGAAATGGTGAGTAATTTGGATATTGCCCAGAGGCAACTTACGGAACAAAGGGACCAAATGGCTGAAACCCTGAAAGAGCTGCGCGCAGCCCAGCGGCAGCTTGTACAATCTGAGAAACTCGCTTCGCTCGGAGAACTTACCGCAGGCATAGCACATGAGATTCAGAATCCGCTAAACTTCGTAAACAATTTTTCTGACGTGAGTATTGAGCTTACAGAAGAGATGGAGCAGGAAGTTAATAACGGCAATATGGAGGAAGCGCTCGCTTTGGCTGGAAACATCAAGAAAAACCTGGCAAAAATTCTATCCCATGGCAAGCGCGCGGATCGAATCGTTAAGAACATGCTGCTACATTCACGTTTAAATGCCAAGGATCGACAACTTACAGACATCAATTCTTTAACTGACGAATATTTGGGCTTAAGCTACCATGGTCTTAGGGCAAAGGACAACACCTTTAACGCCAACATGGTTAAAAATTATGATTCCATTCCGAAAATAAATATTATTCCTCAGGAAATTGGGCGGGTTTTGCTTAACTTATTTAACAATGCATTTTATGCTGTTCAGCAAAGGGAGAAGAAAGCGGAACCTGGGTATCGCCCGGAAGTAAGGGTAACAACCGTACTGAATGGAATGTGTGTGCTGATTAAGATCTGGGACAATGGGATTGGTATACCTGCCTCTATAACGGATAAGATCTTGCAACCTTTTTTTACCACAAAACCTGCGGGGCAGGGTACAGGCTTAGGCTTGTCTTTGAGCCGTGATATAATTGTAAATGGGCATGGCGGTATGCTCAGTGTGACTAGTGAAGAAGGCCAATACACCGAGTTTGTAATTACCTTACCCCATAATATATGAAAGTACTGGTTGTTGATGATGAGGAGGACGTTAGACCCTTATTCTTGCAGCATTTTCGAAAGGAAATTCGTGATCATCAGTTGCACTTTGACTTCGCCCTCTCTGGCGAAGAAGCGCTTAATTACTTACATGATGCACCTTCTGAAATTGTCCTGATACTTTCTGATATCAATATGCCTGGTATGACCGGACTGGAATTGCTTAATCATATCCGGCATGAATACCTCAGTCCATCTCCAATAGTTATGATGATTACTGCTTATGGCAACGAGGAAAACCACGTTCAGGCTATGAAAAACGGTGCAAATGACTTCCTGACAAAGCCTTTGGACTTCAATCTGTTGAAAGCAAAACTAAAAACATTTAACGCTGATGGCTAAGATCCTGGTTGTAGATGATGAGGCGGATTTGGAAATGCTTGTTAAGCAAAAGTTCCGACGGAAGATAAGAGATAACCTCTATCAATTTGTGTTTGCGCAGAATGGGGAAGAAGCGCTTAAAAAGATCGATGAGCAGCCTGATATAGAGATTGTATTGTCTGATATCAATATGCCGGTCATGGACGGGCTTACACTTTTAAGTCGACTGCCTGAAGTTAATCCGGTGATTAAAGCAATCGTGGTATCGGCCTATGGTGACATGCAGAATATACGAACTGCGATGAACAGAGGTGCTTTCGATTTTGTGCTTAAGCCTGTAGATTTTAAGGATCTTGAACTGACGATTGAAAAGGCGATTGTCCATGTAAAACAACTTCAGGACACCATTAAAGCTATCAAAGAAAACAACATCCTTAAAATGTATGTGGATGAGAATGTGTTAAACTTCATGACCCATAAATCCTTTGCAAATAGTCTGCTGGAAAACGAGACGATGCTTGCTACGGTTATGTTTATTGATATATGTGAATTTACGACGATCACGGAGAACGTTCCGGCGAACGAAGTAGTAAACTTGATCAATACCATATTCGACAAGATTGCACAGATTGTAATCAGCTATGGCGGTCACATCGACAAGTTTATGGGCGATGCGGTCATGGCTGTATTTAGGGACCAGTATCACCTTGACCGAGCCATTGATGCTGCTTTAGGCGTTAAGGCACAGTTTAACGGTTCAGAGATCTACCATGTTGCTGAATGTGACTATAAGCCGGAACTTTCTATCGGCATTAATACGGGCGAGATGGTTTCTGGTAACATTGGTTCTGAGACATTAAAGCGTCTGGATTTTACCGTTATTGGGGATGCCGTAAACCTAGCTCAGCGATTGCAAACGGTAGCAAAGGCCGGGCAAATCCTCATCTCTGAGGAAGTGTATACTTTGGCCAAAGAATCCTTCAACTGTGAAATCGTGGCTCCTTACGTCTTGAAGAATAAAGCGCTTCCGGTTGTCACCTATCAGGTGCTCGAGTAGCTAATGCCTGTTTCTCCGTTTTAACACACCACCGGCCGCTTCCTTAATAATGCTTGTAAAAACAAAGGCCTTTGGGTCTATTCCTTGCACCATATTTCGTAAACGCCGTAGTTCGAGCCTGGTAACGACGGTAAAGATGATGTCGCAAGGCTGGCTAATATCGAAGCTCTCTTTTAAGAAACCCCGCTCTCCCTTATAAACGGTTATACCACGCCCGAGGCCCATAACGAGTTCGCTTTTAATTTGTTCGCTGTGGCCAGAAATGATGGTAACGCCGGTATACTCCTCCAGACCTTCGACGACAAAATCTATCGTTTTGGAGGCAGTATAATAGGTGAGAATAGAATAAAGTGCAGTGGGGAGCCCGAGCTTCAGGGCCGAGACAAGAAATATGACGATGTTAATAGCTAGGATGATTTCGCTTACGGTGAAGCTCACGCGCTTGCCGGTAAAGAGGGCAAGAACTTCGATTCCGTCAAGTGCACATCCACCGCGCATGGCCAAGCCTACACCGATGCCCATGAAAACGCCTCCAAAAATCGAAACAAGGAGCTTGTCGTCTGTAATTTGTGGATAGGGGAAAAACTGTACACATAAAGAAAGCCCGAGAATAGCGCTAAAGGTTTTCAGTGCAAATGCGCGGTTTACATGGTAAGCACCCATAACCATGAAAGGAATATTCGCTACAATAATTATGAATGCCAGGTTGATATTGTAAAACTCATGGATGAGCAGGGAAATACCGGAGATACCCCCATCGAAAAACTTGTTTGGTAACAAAAATCCTCTTAGCGCAAAGCCGGCGAATAATATGCCGAAAACAGTAAGTAGCGTATCGGTTACGGTAGCCTTAAGGTTGTGTATTCTCATGAATCATGAAGCTTTAGGTTACTGGTTATCTTGGCCTTAGTACTTAAAGATACATTATTTAACAAAAAAAAGAATGGGATAAACTACAATTACTTCAAGTGCTATTTAAAAGATTTTAATTGGTCTGAAAAGCAGGTTTCAGGGTTTGAACGTGTTTTCTTCTCCAAAATAACCCCATGCAGAATACGAATCCACAAAAGGCCAAACCGATGCCCACGTATTCTGCTGAGGTGTACCCGAATCCGGCGGCGATTGGCAATCCACCTACATAGGCGCCGAGGGCATTGCCAAAGTTGGAAGTTGCCTGTAAGACGGATGAAGCTAGCATTTCAGCACCTTTCGCGACTTGCATGATCAATATTTGCATCGGCGCGATTACAGCGAAACCAATGGCACCTGTAAGGAAGGTCATGAGTACAGTGGGTACCTGGAATTTAGCCAGGACGGCAAAACTTAGCAGAGCCACCATAATGCAGATCAGCAGCAAGGTTGTGGTGACTAGTGGCGAAAAGCGGTCGGCAAGCCTGCCACCAACGAAGTTCCCTGCAGCCATTCCGAAACCTATAATCACCATAATGACGGTCAGCATGTTATCGCTGAATCCAGAGACCTTTGTAATTACCGGAGCGATGTAACTGATCCATGCAAAGAATCCTCCGGTACCAATTGCAGAAATCCCAATCACCAGCCACATTTCAATCTTCGTGAAGATTTTCAGGCTATCGCGAAAGTTCGTCTGCGCCTGGGCTTTCAAGTTCGGCATCCAAAGTTTTAAACTAAGAATAGCCAACAGCGCAACGACGGAGATGAGCGTGAAGGAAATCCGCCAGCTGAAATTATGACCTATATACGTTCCTAAAGGGACCCCAATGATATTCGCGACAGTTAAACCGGCAAACATAACCGCAACCGACCTGGCTTCTCTACCTGGAGGCGCCAGGCGTGTAGCAACAACGGCACCCATCCCAAAGAAAGCACCGTGTGGAAGTCCGGCGAAGAAGCGCGCAACCATCAGCATGGGATAGTTTGGCCCTAAGGAAAATAGCCCATTAAAAATACAAACCATGAGCATCAAACCCATCAGTACTTTTTTTGGAGGATACTTGCCAGCAACTCCGACAATTAATGGTGCACCGACAACTACGCCCAAGGCATATATGGAAATCAGGTGACCGGCTTCCGGGATCGTGATGTGCATGGTTCTGGAAACATCAGGAAGTACCCCCATCATTAGAAACTCCGTCATTCCGATGCTTAAACCTCCAATCGTAAGCGATACCAGACTCAATTGCAGGCCTGCACCCGCGTTTTGATTTTTCATAGTTTCCGCATTACGAAAATTGGGCCAAATATCTGAGCCTATGAAGTTTCAGTATTTGTACCGTCTACTCCTGCGAAGCATTATTAAGTCCACGGCCAGTTTTATGTTGAAGCTCATCAATACGCTTCGATGCGTCAGATTTACTTAGCGTTTCGTCGAATTCTTCTCCGGCTTCATCGGAAAGGGTTTTCAGGTAGGATTGCTGCGCACCTGTCATCGGCTCGCTACCTGTAGTCCATTCATCAGGATCTTTAATCGTGTTTGAGCCTTTGATTCCGGTATTTGAATCCGGCTTTTCTACGTTCTCATCGAACAATTCATTTTCTTCAGGGTTCATAACTTTTTTCTTTCTATAACGGCCATGAAGAATTTATTGTTTTGAATTTTATGGATGTGCCAATGTTAAAAGGTGGATGTACTGGCTGGTCTTGCTGAAAGCTGCTGAGATTACATCATTGTGTTTACATAACAGTACCTATTGGTTAACAATACCGTACCTTAAAAAGGTATAAAGCTCGATACTTTTACAACCAACCAGATCTGTTTGAACTATGAATAAAAAATTATTGCTCTCTATGTTACTATTTTTGGGACCTGTGGTCCAGTCCCAGGCTCAGGAGGAATCCTGGTTTAAAGTTCCGAAACGCGGCTTTGTAAGCTGGCAGCCCGCACAAAGCTGGGAGCATGGACTTCTTAGCGGCAACGGCACCATGGGCGCGCTGGTAAACGGACAACCCCATGAAGAGACGATCATACTCACAGAATCGAATTTATTCCTGCCGATCAATGCACCTCAAAAAGCGATTAATCAGGCAAGCCGGCTTGCGGAAGTCAGAAAGCTTCTTCTCGCCGGAAAGAATGAAGAAGCGGCGAAGATCCCTGTTCAACAGCGTGAAAAAGAAGGCTATAAAATTGGCGGCGATCCCTTTATACCAGCTTTTCAGCTCAAGATTGCGCAGCAAGGCGGAAATATCAGCCGTTACCAACGCAGCGTAAATTTTGAGACGGGGGAGGCAAGTGTGTCCTGGAAAGACGCTGAGGGAAGCTTCGAGCGCCGAGTGTTTGTTTCCAGACCGGATAGTGTTATTGTCGTTTCAATCCGGGGAACCGGAAAGATTAATTGTACGCTGAACTTCGAGCAGGTACCTGTAGAATGGAACCAATGGGAATTCGTCAAGTCGGCCGTTAAAGAAATGTCTTCTTCTGCGTCAGACCAATGGCTCAGCTACCATTGTGACTTTAAAAATCATTATCCAGGCCGTATACAAGGCTATGAAGGCCTTGGCCGTTTGATCCTTGATGGGGGAACCTCGAAAGTGCTGAACAATAAGGTTCAGATCAGCGGGGAAATCTCGGTTATGTTATTAATTAAGATTAGTCCATCGGCTGAGATCAGAAAGTCACTTATAGACAACTTGAAATCGCAACTGCAAGCTATACCTGCAGATTACGATCAACTCAGCGCACG
>JAQBOT010000089.1 GCA_028287885.1 Pedobacter sp. | reverse complement strand
GCTTCGTCTTTTCTAATATTGTTTTTAGTACCGTGGTATCTTGTTGGGAAAAAGCGGAAAAATGTAAGCCAATTGATAAAAATAATACGGCAGTTACAATTTTAAAATATCTCATGAATATAAATTAACCTGATTAATAGCGGCTAATATATTGATTTCTAAAAGGAGCTTTACCATTTATCGAACAGTTTAACATTTTTTGACAAATGCAGTTCTGGTGGCAGAAGAGCACAAAAAAAGGCATTGCCGCTGGCAATACCTTTCCTTATTGAACTTAGAAATTTTAATTCAGCTCTATGACGAAGTCAGAAAGGGGCGTACGCACTTTCTTTAGATTTACAAGCCAGTCGGCAGTTTCATCCCGATAACCCAGCGGCAATATGGTGGTGCTTCGTAAATTAAGCGCTTTAAGATCCAGCAGTTCATCGAGTGCAGCATTGTTAAAACCTTCCATTGGCGTGGTGTCTACTTGGAGGATTGCAGCTTCAGCAATTGCAATTCCGAAACCGATATAGGCCTGTTTAGCAGCGTGGTGAAAGTTCTCTTCAGGAGATTTAGCTGTGTACATGGCGATCAGTCGATCTTCATAGTCTGCCGTAGCTGCCGCAGGTAAACCTCTTTCCGCGTTTACATGGGCGAATACCGCTCTGATATTTTCCTCAGAATAGTTGTCCCAGGCTGCGAAAACCAATAGATGCGAACAATCGCGAATCTGACTTTGGTCAAAGGCAATTGGAGCGATTTTATCTTTCAGTTCCTGGCTGGTAATTACGATTATTTTAAAAGGTTGAAGGCCAGATGAAGTAGGGGCAAGATGTGCCGCCTGTATGATTTGATTTACTTTCTCATCGGACACTTTCTGCCCGTTCATCTTTTTGGTCGCGTATCGCCAATTTAAAGCTTCAATTAAACTCATAATAAATTTTCTGTTTTGATGGCCCAAATGTATAATCAGTTGTTGTAATGAACAGCAGATCAAACAAGGTTTGACGTTCAGATGATAAGTCAATTTTCTCAGTTTTTTACACTGGATTGTTGTTTCTTTGATATGCATGCATACCTTTATGTTCAATAAGAGGGTTTAAACCCATAATGCAATTATAGCAGTTCAGAAAAGAAATTAATACTAGCCAAATTCTATGAAAAAGATTCTACTAAGTTTATTTGTTATTTTACCTTTCCTGGGTTTTTCCCAATCCTTTCAAGTGAACCTCCAAGGCCAGAAGCAAACGGCAATGGGCGGTACCGGAACAGGCTATGCCCAGGATGAAGCTGCGGTATTCTTTAACCCTGGTGCAGTAAGCCTACTTGAAGGAAATGGCGTTATGGGCGGCATACATGCCTTGTATCTTAGAAGTGCTTTCCAGCAAGCTGGTTCTGGTGTAAACGAATACAATAAGGATAGGATCGCCACTCCATTCCAGGCCTATGCTGTTTATGGTGCTCCAGCAAGCAAGTTAAAATTCGGATTAGGTATATATACTCCATTTGGCGGTGCCATGCATTGGGATGAGAACTGGTCTGGAAAATTCACCGTAACCTCTCTGGATCTTCAGGCCATTTACATACAGCCAACCCTAAGTTATAAGTTAACAGACGAAATTGGTGTTGGTGCCGGCTTGGTTTATGCACTTGGAAAGGTAGACCTTCAACGTGCCATTCCTATCAACCAAAGTAATGGGGAGTCAAGCACTGCACAACTTAAAGGTACAAGTAAAGACTTCGGTTTTAATGCAGGTGTTTATTTCAAAGATGTTTCTGGCTTGTCGATCGGACTTACTTACCGCTCTAAAGTTAACGCGCATGTGAAAGACGGAGACGCAAACTTTAATGTTCCTGAAGTTCTGCAGTCCGGCTTCCCAACAAAGTTCAATGCAACACTTCCTTTACCTGCAACCACCTCGATTGGTTTTGGTTACCAGGCAACAGACAACACGGTCTTTGCTTTAGATGTAAACTGGGTTAGCTGGCACGCTTATAAAGCGCTTGCTTTTGACTACGACAACAACGCAACGATCGAAGACACCAATTCTCCCCGCAATTACAAAGATGCAGGGACGGTACGCTTTGGGGTACAAAATCAATACTCACCAAAGCTTGCATTAAGAGCTGGTATTGGCTATGCACTTACTCCAGTAAAGGAAGGCTATGTAACTCCAGAAGTGCCAGATGCGAATCGTTTGCTATTAAGTGCCGGTGTGGGGTATAGAGCAACAGAGAACCTAAACATCGATTTTTCTTTCCTTTATGAAAACATAAAAGCAAGAACCGAGACGAACCTGGAAACCAATTTAAGCGGAACTTTCAAAACTGTTGTTTACATCCCTGGGCTATCCATTTCTTACAAATTCTAGTCAAGCCAACTGATAACCACTATGAAATTAAATAATACATTTAGAAGTCTTGCTGCTGTTGCTGTATTAGCTTCGTTCGCAGCTTGCAAACCTCACATTAAAGAGGCTACGCCAAATAGCGGAACGGCTGATTTTAGCCGGTATATTGCAATTGGCAATTCATTAACCTCAGGATACGCTGATGGTGGCTTGTACCTGGAAGGACAAAAGAATTCCTATCCTGAAATGCTTGCTGCCCAAATGAAAGTTGAAGGTGGTGCTGAGTTTTACACGCCATTTTTCGATGAGGCTCAGGCTAATGGATCGGGATATTTACAGCTAACCGGCTTCTCCGCTACGGGATCACCGATTCTTACTCCAGTGACCAGCAACCTGGCAATTACAGGAACGTTGCCAAACGGAACTCCTTCCTATACAAAGTTTACAGGTGCCGAAATAAACAATTACGGTGTACCCGGAATCAAGTTGAAACACGTTACAACAGCAGGCTATGGCTTTGCAAACGGCTACTTTGGACGCTTTCTTCCAGGATCTCCTGATCCTGCCAGCATGACTAACTACTTAGATTTTGTTACAGCAAAACCTTTTACATTCTTTAGCTTGTGGTTGGGTAACAACGACATTTTGTTGTACGCTAGCCATGGTGCAGTTGTTGTTGGTGACGACAGTCCGACTGACAAAGCGGTTTTTGGAGCGCTTTACAACCAGGTTGTAAACCGGTTAACGGCAAATGGTGCAAAAGGCGTTGTTGCAACTATTCCAGACGTTTTATCAACGCCCTATTTTACCACAGTTACACTTGCCGCCTTACAGGCAGCAGTTGCCGGGAGGGATTTATACATTCAGACAGGCGCCGGTGCGACACGTAAGGCAACGGCCGATGACAGATTCATCCTACCATTATCCTCAGCTAACGTGATTGGAAAGCCGAATGCCGCAGGGTTTCCATATGGCTTGCACCCGCTAAATCCCATTGCAAGTTCTTTTGTGTTGGATGACGTGGAGCAGGCCCAGGTCAATGATTATGTGACTTCATACAACACGATAATCAAAGCTGCAGCGGCAAGCAAAGGTCTAGCTGTCTTTGATGCCAATCAAACGCTTAAAGAATTCGCGACAGAAAAGGTCATCAATGGTATTAAGGTCAGCAGTGCATACATTAAGGGAAACCTGTTCTCTTTGGATGGAATTCACCTTACACCGATGGGATACGCCATCACTGCAAATGGGTTTATTCAGGCAATCAATCAAACCTATGGTTCAAACCTTTCTATTGTTAATGTGGCTAATTTTAGATCTGTAAAATTCCCAGCTGGCGCGGCTGTTCCGCAATAAGCTTCAATTTTAAAACTTTCTTAAAACTTCTTTATACAAAGACCCTGACAGTTCGCTGCCAGGGTCTTTTTTGTTTCTATTCAGCATCGTGTTAAACCCGGCACAAACAAGGATCAAACAGGGCCTAACCAGGGCTCAAACAGGGCGAATCGCCGTGTATTCCCCTTGTATGCACCTTGTTTGTGGTTGTCTTACAACTTGGTTGCCTACCAACTGATCCGGGGCTGTCCTTAACGTTTTAGCTTCGAGCTGTCCTTAATGTTTTAACTTCGCTTTAAACACCTTCTCCAGCTTGTCGATCTTAGGTTGTATCACAAGTCTGCAATAAGGCTGGTCTGCATTTTTATTGAAGTAATTTTGGTGGTAGTTCTCTGCTACA
>JAQBOT010000084.1 GCA_028287885.1 Pedobacter sp. | reverse complement strand
CCATTACTCCGGGCTGTCTGTTCTTCGCGTTAAAAGGCGATAACTTTGATGCAAATTTCTTTGCTGCACAGGCCCTTGAACAAGGAGCAGCTTACGCGGTAATCGATAATGTAGAATATCAGCTCAGCGACAAGTATATCCTCGTAGAGGACGTTCTATTTACACTACAAGAACTCGCCAGGTACCATCGCCAACAGCTAAGCATTCCCGTAATCGGATTGACTGGAAGTAATGGTAAAACCACCACCAAAGAACTGGTTCATGCAGTACTATCAGAAAAGTATAAGGCCTACGCAACCCGCGGTAATTTAAACAATCACATTGGGGTGCCGCTAACGATACTCGGTATTACCCCGGAGATTGAAGTAGCCATTATTGAAATGGGTGCAAACCATCAGCATGAAATCGAAATGCTTTGTGGCATAGCCCAGCCCACCTACGGACTCATTACAAACGTCGGCATGGCACATTTGGATGGATTTGGAGGCTTTGAAGGTGTGAAAAAAGGCAAAGGCGAGCTGTACACGTATATCAAGGAAAATGATGGTGAGGCCTTCATTTACCGGGACAACCCGATATTGATGGAGATGAGGGCCGCTGCGGAACTCGACAAAGTAATTTATTACGGTACTGAGCAGATCAATACCGTTTCGGGAACTCTACTCAAGTCTGACCCTTTCTTAGCATTATCCTGGACCGATAATGCCGATACTTATACCGCAACAACCAATTTAACTGGAACGTATAACTTCGAGAATATACTCGGTGCAATCTGCATTGGCAGTCATTTTGGCCTCTCGGCCGATCAAATTAACGCTGGTCTTGCCGGGTATGCACCTAAGAACAACAGGTCTCAACTAAGCAAAACCGCAAACAATACGGTCATTTGCGACTTCTATAATGCCAACCCAAGCAGCATGGCGGCGGCGCTTAAGAATTTAGCTACACTTACTGCAGAAAAAAAAGTAGCCATTATCGGCGACATGTTTGAATTGGGTGCAGAGTCCGACGATCAGCATAGATTAATTGCTGCGCTAGTGTCGGTCCTCGCCTTAGACCAGCCCATATTTATTGGCAAGTATTTCCATGCCTTAAAAGACGAGTTCGAAGGTGAATTCTTTTTAACGCCTAATGAAGCACAAGAATATTTGCGCATTAACCCGATCAAAGATCACCTGATATTATTAAAAGGTTCAAGGGGAATGGCTTTGGAGAAGTTGTTGCCGTTGTTATAACCTATTGATAAGCTACGGTTAAGCCTGCATCACTTATTTCCTTCAGGGGATTATCGCGCATATTCTGCTCGATCTCAAATTCATACTTCCCTGCTTCAGGAAAGTGGTAGCCACTCAGCAGGTCAAGCTTGTAGGTAAACAGATTACCTGAGCCAGAACCCAGCCACTGACCATCTGGCCGTGCCAACCTATACTCATAGCGTTTCGTCTCTTTTTTAGTATGTGGCCCTTTTATATGCAGCAAAATGAACACGTTTGAATACCTATAATCAGTTGTGTGCCTCAGTTTGAAATAAACCGAATATGGCTTCGAGATATCCTTTACGTCTACAACAGCCTTTATGGTATTTACGTAAGACCAGTTACGCTTCGGCATTTCTATATTTACATCTACCAGGTTATTGGTATTACAGCCAACAGCTGCAACACCAATAACAAGCAGTATCCATAATTTAACCTTGTTCATCTTTAGGCTTGTCCGTTGCCGGCTTTCTTCTACGATTATTGTTTCGGTTTCTGTTGTTTCTGTTACCTGAAGGTTGTCCCGGTTGTCCAGGCTGTCCGGTTTGTCCCACAGGCTTTACAGCTTCTCCAGCCGCCAAGCCTGCAGATTTACCTGCTGCAACATCGCCTTCAATCTTTTTTACATCGGGTCTTCTGGATTCAGGACCTTTAGCCTCTGTTTTCCTGACGTCAGGCTTTGCAGCACCGTCCGGTCTTTTGTTTTCAGGTTTTACATCAGGGCGCTTCGCAGGGTCACTTGCATGCCTTTGTTGCACAGCGCGTGGCGGGCGTTCCTGTTTTTTATTGTTGTTGCTTCGCTGATTTTTGTTTCTCGGCTTTTCATCGAGACGCGTCAAACTGTCCTGTCCCACAACGTTTTCATAATCCAAAACCTTTTCAACAGGCTTGTTGTTCACAAGCTCAATGGCTTCTTCCTTCAAGTTGCTTGGCTTCAAGCCCTTCTTGTTCATGGCCATGATCTCTTTTACACGGTCCACTTTCAACGGAATCCAGTCTTCCATATTCGGATAACTAAACCACATTAGCTTTTTGAAAATATCTGTTTTTTGATGACGTGCTACACCAACCTCCGTTTGAAGGTTCTCAATACGATCTGGAATATCTTTCAGCGCATCCAAGTAGGTATCTAGCTCATAATTTAAGCAGCATTTCAGCTTGCCACATTGTCCGGCAAGCTTCATTGTGTTTAAAGATAGGTTTTGATAACGTGCCGCAGCGGTAGATACAGTCTTGAAATTGGTTAACCAGGTCGAGCAGCACAATTCGCGGCCGCAAGATCCAATACCACCCAATCTACCGGCTTCCTGACGCATACCGATTTGACGCATTTCAATGCGGATACGGAAGGTCTCTGCCATCTTTTTAATCAACTCCCTAAAGTCGACACGACCCTCAGCAGTATAGAAAAACGTTGCTTTGGTTTTGTCACCTTGATAATCCACATCGCTGATCTTCATAGACAAGCGCAGGTCAAGGGCCAATGTACGCGCCCGGTGCATGGTTTCCCATTCTAGTTCTTTGGCGAGTTTCCACTTATCTACATCGGCTTCCGAAGCCTTTCTGTAGATCTTCCTCGTTACCTGATCCATTGGCGTTTTGCGGCGTTTCATCTGCATGCGCACCAATTCTCCTGTTAAGGAAACGTGACCAACATCATAGCCGCCAGTCGCACCTTCTACGGCAACCAGTTCTCCAATTTCCAAATAGATGTTTTCATTATTCAGGAAGAATTCCTTTCGGGCTCCTTTAAATTTAACTTCTACTACATGAAAAGGTATATAATTTGCAGGCATATCTAAATTTGATAGCCAATCGTAAACTTCTAATTTCTGGCATCCGCCGGTATGGCAGGAGCCATTACTTTTGCAGCCTGAGGGGGCGCAACCGCCACCTGTCGAACAACTTCCACATCCCATAACTAATTGTATATATATTGAGTCCCTTTCGGGAGCGATTTAAACTTTATAATTTTT
>JAQBOT010000013.1 GCA_028287885.1 Pedobacter sp. | reverse complement strand
AGACCGTGTAGCCATGCAAGATGCAACGGCACAAATGGCCCTTTTGCAATTTATGCAAGCTGGTAGACCAAAGGTAGCCGTACCATCTACAGTTCACTGTGATCACTTGATCACTGCCAACAATGGCGCGTAGATAGATTTGCCAGCAGCAAATACCGAGAGTAAAGAAGTTTTCGACTTCCTTGCTTCAGTTTCAAATAAATACGGCATTGGTTTCTGGAAACCAGGAGCCGGAATTATCCACCAGGTTCTCCTCGAGAATTACGCCTTCCCAGGTGGAATGATGATCGGTACCGACTCACACACCGTTATGGGTGGTGGTTTAGGGATGATCGCAATTGGTGTCGGCGGTGCTGATGCTTGTGACGTAATGGCTGGATTGCCTTGGGAGCTTAAATTCCCAAAACTTATTGGTGTTAAATTAACTGGTAAGTTAAGCGGTTGGGCTGCCCCTAAAGACGTTATTTTAAAGGTTGCTGGTATCCTTACTGTAAAAGGTGGTACTGGTGCAATCGTAGAATACTTCGGCGAAGGTGCTGAGAACATGAGCTGTACCGGTAAAGGTACCATTTGTAACATGGGTGCTGAAGTTGGAGCAACCACTTCAGTATTTGGTTACGATCAAAGCATGGAACGTTATTTACGCGGTACAAACCGTGCTGACGTTGCTGATGCTGCAAATGCAATTGGAAGTCACCTGACTGGAGATCCAGAAGTTTATGCGGAACCTGAAAAATACTTTGATCAGTTGATCGAAATTAATCTATCAGAACTTGAACCATATTTAAACGGTCCCTTTACTCCTGATCTAGCAACACCAATTTCAAAGATGAAAGAGGTTGCACTAGAGAACGGATGGCCAATGAAAATTGATGTTGGCTTGATCGGTTCTTGCACCAACTCTTCTTACGAGGATATCTCACGTGCAGTTAGCATTGCTAAACAGGTTGAAGAAAAAGGCCTTGTTACCAAAGCTGAATATTGCATCAACCCAGGCTCTGAGCAAATTCGTTACACCATTGACCGTGATGGATTTCTAGACGTTTTCAAGCAAATAGGCGCGAAAGTATTTACCAACGCTTGTGGACCATGTATTGGTATGTGGGACCGTGTAGGTTCAGAGAAACAAGAGAAAAACACTATTGTTCACTCTTTCAACAGGAACTTTGCAAAGCGTGCAGACGGTAACCCGAATACCTTCGCTTTTGTAGGATCGCCAGAGTTGGTTACTGCAATGGCTATTGCCGGTGACCTAAGCTTCAATCCATTAACAGACACCTTAACCAACAATAAAGGTGAACAAGTTATGCTTGATCCACCATCAGGATTTGAATTGCCGACCAATGGTTTTGCTGTAGAAGATGCAGGTTACCAAGAGCCGGCAGCAGACGGCAGCCATGTACAGGTTGCAGTTTCACCTACCTCGCACAGGTTACAATTGTTGGATCCATTCCCAGCATGGGAAGGTACCGACTTAAAAGGTCTTAAACTGCTTATCAAAGCAAAAGGAAAATGTACGACTGACCATATTTCAATGGCTGGACCATGGTTGAAGTTCCGTGGTCACCTGGATAACATTTCTAACAACATGTTAATCGGCGCGGTAAACTACTTTAACGACAAGACTGATTTGGTCAAAAATCAGATAACCGGAGAATACGGTCCAGTACCGGCAACCGCACGTGATTACAAGGCTTCTAATTTAGGTTCTATTGTAATTGGCGACGAAAACTACGGTGAAGGATCAAGTCGTGAGCACGCGGCAATGGAGCCGCGTCACTTAGGCGTTCGCGTTGTTCTGGTTAAATCTTTTGCAAGGATTCATGAAACAAACCTCAAAAAACAAGGAATGTTGGGTCTGACATTCGCTGACAAAGAAGATTATGACAAGATTCGTGAGGATGATGTAATTGATGTAAACGGCCTTACAACTTTCACACCTGCTGTTCCGTTGATATTGGTATTGAACCATAGCGATGGCACTAGTGAAGAGATCACGGTTAACCACAGTTACAATGCACAACAAATTGAATGGTTTAAAGCAGGTGGTGCTTTAAATATTATCCGTCAACAGATCGGAAAGTAATTCCTATAAATACAGTAAAACCTCCAGGCTAAGCCTGGAGGTTTTTTTATGCCCAAGAATCCGATAGTTAATTCTGTGCGTCCAAGCTTAGTCCAATCTGTTTAAGCAGGATCGCTGCATTGAAGGTCTTACACGCCCCATGTTTAAGCTTATAATCAAAGTGCATCTCCCCTGAGCTGATCTGAATATCGAAATGGAAATTCCGGACTTGTGCCGGGTGTTCTTCAGCCATCTCGGATAGCTGCAAGTCATGTGTCGCAAACAATGTAGGTACATGCTCACTCACTAATTTTTCGATAAAAACCTTAGAACCTGCATACTTATCTTTGCTGTTGGTTCCACGGAGCATTTCATCAATCAATACAAATGAATTCGGAACTGTTGCAATGGTGTCCAGGATCATTTTCAACCTGTTCAATTCCGCTTTGAAGGTTGAAGTTTGGTCATTTAAGGAATCTTTAATTCGCATATAGGTAACCACCGAAGATACCGAAAGTAAGAGCTGATCAGCACAAACCACTGATCCGGCATAAGCCAGTACCATGTTAATACCTACAGTCCGAAGAAAGGTGCTCTTGCCAGCCATATTCGAGCCTGTGACGATATCAACGGTTGGCTCGCTGAGCAACATATAGTCGTTATAGATACGCTTCGCTGCTGGAATAAGGGGATGTCCAATGGCAAGTGTATGGAACTTAAACTCGTTTGTAATTATAGGCAATTGCCATTCTGGTTCGTTGTGGCTCAGCGTCGCAAAAGAGATCAGTTCTTCAAACTGACTAACTCTTAAAAGACCTTGTACCAAGTCAGAGGATGACTCTGTATACCACGTATCTAACCGCAACACGCAGCGAAGATCCCAAAGCAAAAACACGTTTAGGAAAGAGCCAACAAGCATATTCAATCGGACGTCAAACGCTTGGATAATCCTGGATAACGCTTTGATTTGAGCACTTACCCGCGAATCTTCTTGCTGATCTTTAAAGAAGTTTAATATATACCTCGAGCTCCATGTAATGGACTCCGTCCAGGTAATGGCATTTGAGAACGAGTTTAAGAACTTGGAACTTCCGCCAAATCCTTCGTAGGCAACATTAATTCGTTTTAAATAGGCAAAGGTATACGCCATATTAAACAGCGCGACAACAATAACGATATCCCAGGCATTTCCTCCATAGTAGATCCCAACGAACAAAGCCGCCAGCATAACGAACGGAACAATCCGGGTATAGGTACGTAGAAATTTATTTCGTGTGAACAGAAGTTCTTCAGGCAACTGTGTGTTGATCTTTCTTTTGATCGCAGATAGCTGATGCTTCTCATGCCCATGAAGTTCTGCTCGAAATGGAAAAGTCTGATCAATATGCCGCGCGACTTCCGCTATAGCTTCCTGGCGGGCCTCTATGACCTCCTTCGGATTTGGCGCTAGCAAGTTATTGGCAAGCAAATCCATTCCCTCCTGTGTATTGCAACGATTGACTGCGGCGTATAACGATCCCGCTCCGAAAACATCTAAATCAGAAACATATGGGTGTGCCTCATCCTCATAGCACTCACCATGCTCATATCCATTCTTACGGCCAGTCATTTCATGCACTTCGTTCGAGTAGATCCAATGCAATTGTTCATTGTAAGCCAATTCTTGCTGTGAACGAACCTGCTTTTTCACCTGAGCCATAAACAGGAATATCGGAACAACCAGCAACAAGTCGAAGTAGATGTTAAAGCCAAAATAAATGATTAACCCAACAACAAGGATTTCAAACAAAAAAAGTCCCAGCCGGTAAAGTGAAATGTTATTCAGCTTCGTCTTCAAAGCGCCTATAGTGTCTGCCTGGCGCTCCACGCATTTTTGATAGTCCAATAAAACGCTATCTTTTGATTTTACCATATCTTTGAATTGTAGCTAAGTTTATAAATATATGCAATCCGGGGATGGCCGGGAAATGATCGGAGTAAAACGCGTCTCCCAACAACATAACGAAATGAAAATAACACTAGTGGTGGTCGGTAAAACGGAAGATAAATATCTGATTGAAGGAATAGAAAAGTACCTGAGCAGGCTAAAACATTACATCACTTTTAACCTCATCGTCATTCCTGAACTCAAAAACACTAAGAATTTAACTGAGGGCCAGCAGAAAACGAAGGAGGCTGAGAGCATCTTGAAACAGATCAGCAACCTGGATGTCGTTGTGCTGCTTGATGAAAAAGGGAAGAAATACACCTCAGTAGCATTTTCAAATTATTTGAACAAACAGATGATTGGAAGTGTTCAACACTTGCTGTTCGTCATCGGTGGACCCTATGGCTTTGACGAATCTGTTTACAAGCGTGTAAATTCAAGTATTAGTCTATCGGAAATGACCTTTTCGCACCAAATGGTAAGATTGTTTTTCATCGAACAGTTGTACAGGGCTTTCAGTATCTTAAAGGGTGAACCTTACCACCACGAATAGTTTTTTTGTGGAAAAACTAGATTTTATACATCATAACGTAAAGGAGATTCATCATGCAACTCGGAAATTTTAAAAGGAACTATCATTA
>JAQBOT010000490.1 GCA_028287885.1 Pedobacter sp. | reverse complement strand
AGAAGCCGCTATAAGCAGTTTGTTGTCCGTATAATTACTCCCCAAATCTGCGCCTTCCACAGCCTGATACGAGTTTGATGCAGCGTTCCACTGCATTACACCAGCCTGCATATCAACTGTAAGGCCTTTAAAGGGTGCTCCTGGATATATTACTGTTCCATACAATCTTGCATCTTTGTTGGCGAAGACATCCGAAACCTTGTTATAATATATGAAATCCGAATTGTCCGCAGTACGTAATTTCAATGTACCCGCTGAACCGTCAAGATAATCATAGTTTTCAACCAGGTTTAACGATGGTGTAACGTTCGATGAACTTAAGTTATCTTCTCTTAAGCCGCGAGCGATGTTATCATACGTAAAAAGATGCTTCTTAGCTTTGCTCGTTAAGAAATCACGAACAAAGATCACCTCTGGATTATTTGCTTTTTTCACTACGGCCTCATAAAAGTTTTCACCAAGGTTTGGATTGCCTTTGTACAAAGAGTATGGACCGGCAAGCACTTCTTTTGATGCATCCAAAGACTTCTGAAAATATTCAGCTGCCCGATCTGCAGGAATGCCAACTTCACCACCCGGAGTAACAATATTCGGTGTAAGTAAAGCATTGTATTTGGCGATTGAACCTGCATAAAGCATAGCACGACTTTTTAATGCCATGCACGTATACTTATTTGCCCTGCTCACACTCCCTGCATTCCCGATATCCTCTTTAATCGCATCAAGCTCAGTACCAATAAAGTCATATACTTCAGCTTCCTTAGCACGTGGAGTTTGCAAATATGTCGGATCACCACCAAAATCATAGATCATTTGAGTTGTAATCAATGGAACTCCGCCCATTCTTTTCACCATTTCAAAGTAGAGGTATGCACGTATAAATCTGAATTCTGCCTTCAATTGTGTTCTTTGTATTTCAGAAAGCGTACCCGCACCAAATTTGTCGACGTTTTCAATGGCTAAATTTAAATCACGGACAAATCCGTAATCATACATTCTCCAGCGGTCTCTATTGTAGCTCACAATGTTGTTCCGTCCTTCCTCGTTTGAGAAACCAGACCACATGGCATCATCATAGTCGGCCATATTTCTCCATTGTGAACCAGGCTGGTCAGTCAAGCCCATATCTGTTGGAATACGATTATAGTAGTTTGCCAACAAGCCAGTGATTAACTTTGAATCTTTCCACAGCTGATCATCCGTAACAATGCTAGTAGGCTGCCGCTCAAGATAGTCCTTTTTGCAGGCGCCTAAACTCAGTAGGAACGCCAAGCCCAATATTTTATATTTTGATGTGTTTTTCATGATAATACTCCTAAAGTGTCAAGTTGATTCCAAGTGTGTAAATTTTTTGTTGGGGGTAGATTAACCCGTTTCCAGCAGAGATTTCTGGATCAATCTCATACTGCTTTACATTGTCAAAAGAGAATAAGTTGGTCCCGTTTACGTACAAGCGCAATGAATTGATGTCTACTTTGCTCAATAACTTCTTAGGAAAGCTATAGCCCAGCTCTAGATTTTTCAACCTGAAATAGTTGATGTTTGTTGTCCAGAAATCATTGTGGTTGTTGCCACTTATAGGACTCGTAAACACCGACAAGTTTGGACTGTCTTTTCTTAAGGCAGGATACGTTCCTGGAATCCAGGCACTAGTTGGATCAAACACATCCGCCCTGTGCCAGCGGTCTGTCAACATATAAGTAGGCGAATTCCCGTTGTTCTGGAAAGGATATTTTAGTTCCCACTCTCTGAAGTACGTCTGCATGGTTGCACCCATGAAGTCAAACGCAAGGGACAAACCTTTCCAGCTTACCCGTCCATTAACTCCATAATTGAAGTATGGCAAAGCATTTTCAGCATAACCAATCGGCTTGATTTCCATTCCATTGATGATTCCGTCATGATTTAAATCTTCATAGATTAAATCTCCCGGAAGAATCGTCCTATTACCTTGACCATCAATATTCACTGGATAATCATTGATCTCCTGTTCAGATTGAAATCTGCCCGTGATATGATGTCCCCAGTTCACATTTTGCCACCTACCAGTCTTGTCGGTCCGGTACTGTTCGTAAGAGTTTCCGAAACGTGGCTTGTAAATGTAATCATCCATGGTACGGCCTAGGGTGGCATTTCCGCCGATGGAGTAAGATATTGCACCCAGCGTGTTGCTGTAGTTGATAAAACCATCCAGTCCTTTAGATACATCGGAGTTTAGGTTCTCCTGAGGCAAGCCATACCCAACCTCGTTTGGCAAAACTACGTCATATCGCGGTGCAGGAAGCCCCGTCCTTTTCCTTCTAAAAACATCAAATTGACCTGTGAAGTGCTTAAAGATGGTAAAATCAATTCCGACGTTAGACATTTCATTGTGAAGCCAAGTAATGGTTGTTGTCGGCAAGCCCCTTGGAGCAACCCCATTGTAAAACGTACCATCTAAGATCGCATTACCTTCGTTGATGTCATATCCACTTAGATAGTCATAAGGACTCGGTAAAATGTAGTTTCCATTATCCTGTAAAGACGTTCCGGTCTGACCATAAGACGCCCGGATTTTTAATTCGTTTACACTTGAGGACAACAGGTTCTTGAAAAAGGGTTCTTCCGAGATCCTCCAACCAACAGAGACGCCTGGGAAAAAACCAAAACGACTTCCAGAGCGGTAAAGGAAAGATCCATCATATCTTGCAACACCTTCAACCAAATATTTCTTTTTGTAATCGTAGTTCAAACGCATTGCATAGCCTTCGAATGCTTCCTCGTAATGGGTGTCACCTAGATAATCCAAATCCGCAAACAGCTGTGTTTTGATGATATTGTTTGGTGGCACGGAATGCAATGCCAAGTAATCATTTGTAGATTCCTTGCGCTCAAATGCAACCAAGGCAGTTATCGAATGATCTGCGATCTGTTTACTGTAGTTTAGTTGTAATTGTGTGAACTTAGAAATTACACTTCTTCTGTGTCTTTCACGCCATGGATTCTGGTTACCATATAGAGCTCCGTTTGCCGCACGGTCATTATACGTGTCCGTCGCCGCATCATAGATATAGGCAGGGTACGTATACTCGAAGCCCTCAAAGCTCTCA
>JAQBOT010000483.1 GCA_028287885.1 Pedobacter sp. | reverse complement strand
GGCAGGAGCCATTACTTTTGCAGCCTGAGGGGGCGCAACCGCCACCTGTCGAACAACTTCCACATCCCATAACTAATTGTATATATATTGAGTCCCTTTCGGGAGCGATTTAAACTTTATAATTTTTACCAGCTGCAAAGATACATCTAAAAACAAGATTTTAGGATTCGCATTCCGTTCGATGTGGTAGTGCGCTTTTTCGAGCTCTGCAATGATTGCATCGGCCATATTCAGGTCCAGAACATGCGTACTAAGCTTTTGCGCAGTATCCAATGCTCGTGCTGGTAATTTGACCAAGGCTTCAGCCCCACTAAGCAGTAAGCTACATTCTCTTAAAAAGCTGATGCCATACTTAAGAAAGTTCTTTTGGTTTTCCCTTCCCCAACCCGCAAGCAAGTCAACAAATCCAATCATATCGGGCACATTTCCTTTAAAGCCCATGCGGAGCCATTCAGCAAATAAGTCTGCATTGTCATTGCCGGCATTGGCGATCATTGCCTTCGCCTCAATCAGATTTCCGTCGGCTAAAAAGCTATAATCCGCAGCCTGCAGTGCTGATAATCCATGTTTCTCCATCAAGTACTGCTCAATCACGGCATCTTCCAACTTTGGAATTTTGACAATTTGCGTTCTCGAGAGTAAGGTTGATAGGATTTGTTCCTGGTTACTTGCCACAAGAATGAACAAGGTATTTTCAGGTGGTTCTTCGATGATCTTCAACAAGGCATTCCCTTCTTTATCCAGAAACTCAGGAAGCCACATGATCAGTACTTTTGTCTCCCCCTCGAAAGCCTTATAGCTTAACTTTTTAATGATGTCATGGCACTCAGCGATATTGATGTTTGCCTGTTTGTTCTCTGCATTAAGCTTTGAGCGCCATATATTTAGGTCCGTATAGGGGTCTGCAAGCAGCATCGTTCTCCACTCCTCCAAAACATCAACGGCAATTTTAACGTCTTTTGATGCAAAGAAAGGATACGAAAAATGGAGGTCGGGGTGTATGTAACGATTGTATTTCCGGCAAGACGAACAGGTTCCACAACTATCAGTTTCAGCACGGTTCAAACAATTTATGTATTGAGCATAGGCAATTGCGAGCGGTAAGGCACCACTGCCATCACAGGAAAGAAACAACTGAGCATGGCTCACCCTGTTCTCTATAACTGTTTGTATCAGCTGTTCTTTTACGCGTTCCTGTCCTACGATTTCTTTGAATTGCATTTGTTGCAAAATAGTGAATTTTTGGGAACCTTAGAAATTAGTCGTTAACGCGCAAGCACAATGCGTATAAAAGAACAATAGTTGGTATCTAGAAACCATAGCATACAGCCATATCCCACCAACCCTAAACTCCATTATTTAAATATGTATTAAGAGATCTAGATCTGTGTTAATTACCTGTTGTAGGGATGTTCATTGACCCAGCTAAACCCACGTGACGTTAATTCAAATGCCTTTTTCTTCATTAGAATGATAACTGGCTTACCGAGCAGAACACCTTTCAGCACAAGAGAATCTTTCTTCGGAATTTCAAACTTTAAATTATAGACCAATCCGGGTGCTTCCAATAAAGAAAACTTCATGGATTTATTAGCGAGTTCAATTTCAGATTTAGCATAGATTGTTTCGTTGTCACCATACTTTATTATTGCCCAGTCACCACCATCAAAACCAATTACTTGCCAGCTTTTGCTCAAATAATGACTGTCTTCAGTGGGTGCTCCTGCTGTCCAGGTTAACTTAGAAATGCGATATGCACCATACAAACTCTGGTTAGGGTCACCTTTCTCAGTAGCCATCGTGTAAAGCCTGGCACCAAAAGGAATTAAAACACAAAAGGCAATAGTAAAATACTTTAGGACAACAACCGAAACCTTTTGCCATTTTGCATGAAGTGTTGGGGGAGTAATTATGTTCAGCCCAACAGTTTTCCCCATAAAAAAGAATTGAAACAGCGTGAGGATATTGGGGGAGAGGATGACCAAGCACATGATTACTAATGCGGTGCTAAGCAGTTTGACAGGCACGTCAAAGAAGTAGTTGATTAGCATGATATTTAGGCAGGTCATCAAACTTAAGAAGGCACCAATTGTCGCAGTTTTTCTAAAAAGCAGTAATGTGCCCATCATTTCTGCCACAAACATAAACCACTTGTAACCGTTTGAGTAACCCATAAAACGCCATGCAAGTCCCATAGGTGATGAATCACCATACGTTGTTAACAGCCCGGCAACTGACGGTGATGGGAATTGTCCTTCATAAAGCTTTGCCACCGCATAATGGATCAGCATAAAGCCAACGTAGTACCGTAATAGAACGATAAGAAAATAAAATAAGCGTTTACTACTCGACCTTTTGCAATCTAGAGCCGACCAAAAAATTGTTCCTATTAAGGATAACAACAATACTACGAATAGCAACACATAACCATAAGTAGTGTCGCCGCTACCATTAGGCAGAGAGTCTATAGCTTCAGTCCTATGCAGAATATGTTTGCCTACCCAAAACACCATCTGGTTTTGTATTGGGATTATGTAACGGATTACGATTCTGAGGAAGGTAAATGCACTGTTGTTAAAAAGGAGTACAAACAGGAAAAAAAAGAGGAAAGTAAAGCGTATTCGTATGAGGTTGAGCGTTTTGGTCATAAAGTATTTAGTCTTTCAAAGAGTGCTAAAACCACACGGGCTTATTTTCAGTCTTCAGTTATATCGGGAAACTAATGGTAAACAAAGTTCCTTCGTTAACGATGCTTTCTACAGATATTTTTCCTTTCATTGTTTCTACTTGCGTTTTCACCATGAACAACCCCATTCCTTTTCCATCTACATGTTGGTGAAAACGCTTATACAAGCCGAAAACCTGATCTTTTCTCTTTGACATGTCTATCCCAATACCATTGTCTTTTAAGGTAATTATTAAGCGGTCAGCATTCTTAGAAGAGCAGATTTCTATCAAAGGTCTTTGCTTCGCCTGGCGAAATTTAATGCTGTTGGATATCAGGTTGAAAAAGATACTGTGGATATAACTTTTTAAAGTTTCGAACTCATTGCATTCAAAGTTCGTGTAAACTTCAACTTGTTCTGTCTCTATTAAATTCTGGATACTAAGCTTTATATCATCGACTACACAGGAAAAACTAACCAATTCCTTCTTTTCAGAAATCTCTTTCTTTACCCTTAAAATCGTATTTAGATCGACTATAACATTATTTAACAAGTTTACAGAAGCCATTAATGCGTTGTTCAACATCGTTTTCGTCTCTGGAGCATGAGATTCATCGTTCATCTCAGTCGCTAGCCCCATGATGTTGGCTACGGGCGCCCTCAAATTATGGGAGACTATGTAGGAAAATTGTTCAAGTTCCGTGTTTGCAATTACCAGCTCCTTGGTGTAATTGTGCAGATCCTTATTCAGTTCTATGACTCTTAAATCCGATAGCTTTCGCTCCGTAACATCTTTTAGATATACAGAAAGTCCGTTCGCAGATGGATATGCAGTTACATTGAACCAACTGTTTGTTTTTTCATAGAATGCTTCAAAGTTCTGAATTTCATTCGTTTCAAGCGCCTTTCGATAGTAATTGAAAAACGATGTATTGCTGGATTCTTCGAATACAAACGACAGCTTTTTCCCAATAATCTGTTGACGGGAACATTCCAACAGTTTTTCTGACTCTTTGTTCCAGTAGGTAACAACCCAATGTTCATCCACCGCAAAAAAAGCATCTCGTATACTTTCTAGTATAACATTCTTTTCTTCAGATGCTCTCAGTGCTTCAGCCTCGGCTTCTTTTCTGGCGGATATGTCTCGAATAATCAAGGAAGTGCGCTTATTCCCTGCACTTTCCATAAACACAGCAGAAGTAACTTCTCCAGCAAACTTGCTTAAATCTTTACGGACAAAGGTAACTTGGGTCGCTACCTTGCCGGTAAGTTGCCTCTTCCTAATGGCCATCGCTACACGAGGATCTTCTTGATCGACCAACCCGAGTCGTCCGAGATGGCATATTTCTTTTTCAGTCATCTGGAAAATTGCACAGGCTGCAGGATTTGCGGCTAATATATCGCCATCAGGGACTGTCAATAAGATTCCATCCATACTATTCTCATAGAAAGAACGGTATTTTTCTTCGCTTTCCCGCATCACATCCTCAAACTGAATTCTGTCCGTTATGTCGCGAAAATTATCAACAATACCATTGATAGATGGGTCGTGCAACATATTGGTTAATACATGCTCTATCCAAAGCCATTCACCATTCTTATGTGTCATTCGGGTTGGCTCTCCCTTGAAGGAGATTCCCGGATTGGCGATGGCCTTTTGCATCAGCTTTTGAAACATAATCAAATCCTCCGAATGTGAAAGGCCGACAAGGTTAAGCTCCTTACCTTCGATATAAGAGTAGCCTAAGATGTTTTTGATTGATGGTGAGACATACGTTGGCTTACCGGTTCCAGAAAGCACTGCAATACCGTCAGAGCTATTTTCTATCAGGGCTCTAAAGCGTTTCTCATTTTCTATAACGTTGTCAATAAACACCTGACGTTCTTTTTCATACCGGTATTTGTCTAATACATTCTCAATAGCGCTTGGCAGCCTTTGAAGCCTGTCTTTAAGAATATAGTCGTCTGCACCTTTCCGAATTACGTCAACAGCAAACTCTTCAGATACATTCGCCGTAATTAGTATAAAAGGGATATTTAGGTTTGCTTCTTTGACAATCTCAAGAGCTTCGTGGGAGTTAAAAGATGGAAGACTATGGTCGGAGAGAATAATATCAGGTGCAAAATTGTTCAGTGCAGTCAGGAAATCAGCTTTCTTATCTACAAGAACTCTTTCGAAATCCAAGTTTCCCTTTTTCAAAACGCGCCGAACCAGCTCCGCGTCGCTTGGTGAGTCTTCTAGATGTAGGATTCTAAGTTTGCTCATAAGATGTTATTGCGGGGTGTTATTTACAACCAGCCAGTAGAAGCCAAGCTCAGCTATTGTTTTTGAGAACTTCTCAAAGCCTACAGGCTTTACAACATAGCTATTAACACCTAGGTTGTGGCTTTCTATGATATCTTTTTCTTCTTTAGATGAGGTCATCATCACAATAGGAATATTCTTTGTCCTTGCATCACCTTTAATTACCCTCAATACTTCCAATCCGTCGACTTTAGGCATTTTAATATCCAAAAAGATCACCTTTGGCTTCTGCGTAATGTCTCGTCCTTCATACTCGCCAGTGCCAAATATATACTCAAGTGCCTGTGCTCCATCGGTAAGGTGCATCAAATTATTGGCAAGGTTGTGCTTTTTTAAAGCCCTTATCGTGAGAATAGCATCAGACTTGTTGTCTTCTACAAGAAGTATTTCGGTGTTTGTGTGAGGCATGATATAAGAGGTTAAATTTAAATTATTTATTAGGTAAGGAAAAATAAAAGCAAGCACCTTTATTCACCTGTGCTTCTGCCCACACTTTACCAGAGTGTTTAGCTATAATTCTGTGAATAATAGCTAAACCCACGCCCGTCCCCTCAAATTCGCTATTGCTATGAAGTCGCTGAAACACACCAAATAACTTTTCATAGTAGCGCATATCGAAGCCTACACCATTGTCTTTTATGTAGAAAACCACATTATTATCTTCCGTGTAAGATCCAATCTCGACCTTAGCCAGCTCCTGTTTACCTGTGTATTTGAAAGCATTTGAAACGAGATTGATTAGTACTTGTTTAATCAAGTTACGGTCGCCTTTGCAATTGGTTAAAGGCTGTAGATCTACATTAATCTCTCGGTGTGATTCTTGTCGTTGCAGGTCTTTGATCACGATTTCAGCTAGAGTCGTCATGTTGATATTTGCGATTGACAATCTTTGCTTACCAATATGAGAGAACTCAAGGAGGTTATCGATCAGCTCGCCCATCCGCTTTGAATTGGCCATAATCTCTGCCAATAACTCGCGGCCGTCTTCATCAAACTTATCCTCATAATCTTCTGCCAATACCTGGGTAAACCCGTTAATGGCTCTAAGCGGGGAGCGAAGATCGTGGGACACAGAATAAGAAAAGGATTCGAGTTCTTGATTTGCAGCTTCCAATTGAGAAGTTCGTTCGATGATCTTTTGTTCCAGGCTTATATTGAGATCAACAATTTGCGACTTGGCACTCTTTAATTCTTCATTCGCGTTAAACAACTCCGTTGCGCGCTTTTCTTTTTCCAAATTTTGGAAAGCCAATTCTTTATTTGCAATGATCAATTCTGCTGCACGCTTTTCTTTCTCCTCATTCTGAAAGGCAAGCTCAAAGTTGGCAATAACCAATTCCGCAGCCCGTTTCTCCTTCTCACGATTCTGAAAAGTCAGTTCTTTATTTGCGATGATTAGTTCTGCTGCACGTTTTTCTTTTTCCTCGTTCTGGAATGCAAGTTCGAAATTTGCAATAACCAACTCCGCAGCCCTTTTCTCCTTCTCTTCGTTTTGAAAAGTCAGTTCTTCATTTGCTATCACTAATTCTGCTGCACGTTTTTGTATTTCTTCATTTTGAAAAACAAACCGTTTATCTGGATGAGCGAAGTTTTCAGACTTTACTGAGAGGTTAATGTTTGTATTTTGCGGCAAGGTAAAGGTTTAGCTAAAAGGAAGGTAAGTCGGTAAACTGGATGAAATCTCAAAGGTAACGAATAAAAGCGCTGTTCCATACGATTTCAACTTTAAGTGCAACCAAGGCTAAAAACCGTATGCTACTTTTTCTCCTTTAATTCTTCTGCAACAACGGTTGCAAGGGGCGTTGTTGGCCTTCCAATAAGCTTAGATAGTTCGCGAGAATCATCAAACAAGGCACCCTCAGCTGCTGAGGTATCCCAGCCGGCGATCGCCTTGGTAAGCCAGTCGGGCAACCCGAAACTTGCCAATACACCTGCATACTCAGCTTCCGACAAGTTCTTATATGGAATGGTCTTTCCTGTTTGACGCGAAATTTCAGCCGCCAAATCGCTGAGTGTATAAAAGTCATCTCCTGCCAATTCATAGATCTTACCCTGCTGACCTTCAGATGTTAAAACTGCAACTGCAGCATCCGCAAAGTCAAGCCGTGCTGCAGAAGCTATTCTCCCGGCGCCTGCACAGCCAATGAATGCACCACCACCAATAGCCGCAGCGATCGAAGCGGTATAATTTTCCGTGTACCAGCCATTTCGCAGGATTGTGTATGGAATACCTGATCTTTTCAAAGCTACTTCCGTGGCAAGATGCTCGTCAGCCAAGCTTAGTGAAGAGGTATCTGCATGCAGCAAACTTGTATATACAATCCATTTTACACCAGCTTTTTTAGCCGCTTCTATCACATTGATATGCTGTACGGCACGTTGCCCTACTTCGTTTGAAGAAATCAGTAATAGCGTGTCTATGCCGGTAAGAGCTCGCTCTAGACTTGCAGGATCGGTATAGTCTGCCTCTCTAACTTCTACGCCCAGCTCAGCAGCTTTTTGTACGGAGCGTGCAAGCGCAATAACGTTTTCAGCTGGAATTTTATCTT
Source organism: Pedobacter sp. (assembly GCA_028287885.1). GTDB lineage: Bacteria > Bacteroidota > Bacteroidia > Sphingobacteriales > Sphingobacteriaceae > Pedobacter. The sequence continues at coordinate 5,343 of JAQBOT010000483.1, read as the reverse complement.
TTAATCTGGTAACGACCAGCCGACCAAGTTGGCCAGTAGCGCCTGTGATTGCTATTTTCATTTGAAGATTTTTAGATGATTTAAAAACAAATTTTTGATTCTCAGTGGCTTCGTGAAGAGCTACCTAATTGCCATACACGTAGCTGTAATATATCAAATTATGATGATCGAAAAAAACCAAAATTAGACTTTAACAATACACGCCAATAGCTAGTTCGAAAGTAACTTTTACAATTGTAAAGCGTTATCAGGGAATCAAGACCAACATGTAAACCAAATTCAGTAAAACCTAGTATCAGGTGTAAAGTAAAAGCAGTACAAGACACTTCGAGAACAGCGCAGGATTACCGCACATCAAACACACATCAAGCGCACATCAAACCCACATGAACCGCAGTTGCCACGTGTGTGTTAACTGTCATTCATCTGAATTCTTTATCGTCTTGATGAGCATACTCTCCGGATCATTCGTATCTTATCTGTTCATTAAAAACAATTGTTATGGCAAAATATTTACAAGGAATTATTGGCGCTTTTAGCGGCAAAATTGGGCCGGTCATTGGATCGAGCCGGAATGGTGTACCCTACATGAAAGGAAGAGGAACTCCGCGAAGCGGCCCGGTGGGCGAAAAAGAGGCGGAGAACCGGAATAAATTTGCTATCGGCCACGCCTGGCTCAAGCCACTGCTTGAAGTTTTGCGGGTTGGATTTGCTGGTTACTCGCGGACTACCTATGGGTACAATGCGGCCAAATCGTACAACTTTAAACATGCGATGGAGAACGGACAAGTCATCCCGGCCATGGTAAAAATAAGTTCCGGAAATCTGCCATTGCCTGAGCAGCTAACTGCAACATTGGAGGACAATTTCACATTTCGATTCAATTGGTCAAGCGCATATACGGAACTGGCTGACCGTAAAGACCAACTTATGGTGCTTGTATACCATCCCGAAAGCAGGACAGCAATTTATGAGATCCATGGGGCATTTCGCGAATCAGGCACCCAGCTTTTTGACGTATCAAGTGAGATTAAAGGCAAAGCCGTTCATGTGTATGCAGCATTTATTGCCGCAGACCGAAGCAGGCAATCAGACAGTGTTTATCTTGGCGAATTCATGGGCTAAAAATGCATCTATTTAATATTCTTTACCTTTGCTTTTTTAAATGCAAGAATATTAAACAAGAAAACTGCCTATGCCGAGGATATTAGCTTTTGATTATGGAACCAAACGTATCGGAATTGCCGTTACGGATCCATTGCAAATTATTGCAACCGGACTGGAGACCATACATCCAAAAGATATTATCGAATATTTAAAAAACTACCTGCTGCGAGAGCAGGTAGAGGCTTTTGTAATTGGAGACCCTAAACAACTGAACGGAACTCCATCGGAGTCCGCGCAGCATGTTGTGGGGTTTTCAAGAACACTAAAAAAGAACTTTCCCGACATTCCGCAGCATTGGATTGACGAGCGTTTTACCTCAAAAATTGCGCAGCAAGCCATCATGCAAAGTGGCTTAAAAAAGATGGACCGCCAGAACAAAGAGCGGGTCGATACCATCGCCGCGACACTGATCCTACAATATTTTATGGAAAGTCGTCGTTATTAACTTTACGAAACGCATATGATCGAAGAAGACCTGCAACATTTATTGCTTAAATACTGCGAGCCTGAAAGCGAATTGCTTCAAAGGATTGATCGGGAAACTCACCTGAAAGTCCTTATGCCGCGCATGCTTTCCGGTCATTATCAAGGCCGGGTTTTAAGTATGCTAAGCAAAATGATCCGGCCGAGCCGAATTCTGGAGATTGGAACCTTTACCGGTTATGCCACGCTCTGCCTTGCCGAAGGATTGGTTGAAAACGGCAAACTTTACACTTTGGATATTAATGTTGAGCTCGAAGACATGGTTCGCAAGAACTTCTCGGATTCTCCTTATAACCATCATATCAGCTATGTTCTGGGTGATGCAACCGAAACAATCAAACAGCTTAACGAAACATTTGATCTGGTATTTATAGATGCCGATAAGAAAAATAATGGAACTTACTACGACCTGGTTTTTGATAAAATTAGGCCTGGCGGATTGATCATTGTTGACAATGTGCTATGGAGTGGAAAAGTTCTTAGCAATCAACAAGATAAAGACACAAAGAATATTAGTACATTTAATGATAAGGTAGCAGCGGATGACCGGGTAGAAAAATTAATATTACCGGTTCGGGATGGGTTATTTATCATTCGAAAAAAATAATATGGTAAAAAAACTATTATTGCTATGCGTGGCCAGCACGATGTTAAGCCTGGGCTCAAACGCACAAACAACGAGAGAATACATTGCGGAAAACTTGCCCTTAGCGCAGGAACTTATGAGGGAAAACAACATTCCTGCGAGTGTAATCCTTGGTATCGCGATCCATGAGTCGGCCTCAGGAACCAGTAAAATTGCCCGTTACATGAACAACCATTTCGGTGTAAAAGGCGCAAACAACAATTCGCAGATAAAATCCTCCTATAAAGATTATGAAAGTGTTGAAGATTCCTACCTACACTTCATAACGTTTATGCATAAACGGGCTGCATTTCAAAAGCTTTTCGATAAATACGATAAAAAAGACTACATGCATTGGGCCAAAGGGATACAAAAAGGCGGTTATGCGCACAGCAAAACCTGGGCTTCTCAGGTCATTGGTTTAATCAAAAAGTATGAACTGTTTAAGTATGATGACCTTCCGCCCTCGAAGCTAGAGCAGATTCCCGTAGCCCGCGTTATAGCAAGGAAAGAGAAACCAATTACATTAAAAAAAGACATCCTTTAATGAAATATCGCATACTCTTTTTAATGGCATTGGTGGTATTAAGCGCTTGTAAGTCGCGACAATACAGCCGCAACAATCGAAAAATAGAAAAGACTGCCACAAAAGGAAAGCCTGACTTCACCAATTATACTTCCCTTTCTTACATAGACAAGTTCAAAGATGTGGCTATCGAAGAGATGAACCACAACGGTATTCCGGCAAGTATTACCTTGGCTCAAGGCCTTATAGAATCTGGAAGCGGAAATAGTGGTCTGGCAAAATATGCAAACAACCATTTTGGTGTTAAAGTTACCTCCGATTGGAAAGGTAAGGGCTATTACAAAGATGATGATAAGCGGAATGATTGCTTCCGCGTGTATGCAGATGCACGTGAATCTTATAAGGACCATTCGGAATTTTTAAAACGTAAGCGTTACAGCGGACTATTTGAGCTGGATAAAAATGACTACAAGAACTGGGCATATGGCTTGAAACAAGCCGGGTATGCAACCAACCCCAAGTATCCTGAAATGCTGATCAACCTGATTGAAAAGTATAAATTGTACCAATATGATCAGTCAGAATCTGAAGTTCAGAAACTGCAGCGCGAAGATCGGGTATTCACGCAGATCAACGCCAACATCCCTCAGGAAGCAAAGAAGTTTACGCCGGTGGAGGCTCCGCCCTCACAGAAAATAATTACAAGCAGTCAGGTCGACTCTGCGGTCGCTGCCGCAAATGCTACACCGATGACCGCCTTAAGTGACACCAGGTTCCATACCGTCGAAAAAGGCGATACGCTGTTTAACATAGCTAAAAAATACAACCTGACGGTTGAAGAATTACAGAGCATTAACAACCTGACAGATGCCGGCATAAAGATTGGCCAAAAGCTGCAAGTAGTTAAATAATGTTAATGTACATGCCGCATTTCCGGTATGTTGTAGCTTTGTAATTGATGAAGTTTCCCTGTTTTCTATTCCTCTTAATTATTTGTGCAACTAAAATTTCTGCTCAACAAAAGCCAGTACAGGGGTTTGTTGTAGATCAGGATACGAAGCAACGACTCGCTAAGGTCTATGTTTACAATTCGCACAGTGATGAGGGATTTTACAATAATACCAAAGGTGAATTTTCTACCCAGGCAATGGTCGGAGATACGCTGTTTGCTGCCCTTCAAGGCTATGCAGTAGACACACTGGTGTACAAGGGTCAGAGTACTATATTTTTCCAGCTGAAACTCCTTTCTATCCGCCTGAAAGAAGTGGCAATTATCGGCTCCTCCTTAACGCCGAGGGAAAAGTACGAAAGGACGCGTAAAGAATATAAGTATGCCACAGACCGTGGCAGTTCCAAAGACCTGCTTAACATTGGGCAGTCTGGTGCAGGTTTGGGTATTGACGCGATCTATAATTTATTGAGCAGGAAAGGCAAAAATGCCCGGCACCTACAGTCTATTTTAGAAAAGGACTATAAGGAGCAGATTATTGATTTCAAATTCAGGCCAGAATATGTGAAAGAAGTTCTGGGGATAGGTGGCTTTGAGCTGCAGGACTTCATGCAACAATACAGACCTAGTTACGACTTTGTACTGATGGCGTCTGACTATGCCTTCATTATCTATCTTAGAAACAGCTACACGGCCTATAAACGAAATCCAAAAGCATTGCGGCTAGCTCCTTTGCCTAAGATTACGATAGATAAGCTTTAAAATTTTATATGGTATAAGTTTTAATACCTCGCATTTTTCATTTTCTTTGTAACAATGAAGGTTTTCTACATAGGTTTATTATTCTTTTTTATAGGTTTTACAAGTCTCAAAGCTCAAGAAGTAGATACGGTCCCGATTCGCACAGAAGGCCTTAACATCAAACTTAAACGAAGTCCACTTCCAACCCGGACCGGCACGCTTGAATTTACGCCTGTGGTCATCAAGCCTGCCATTATCGACGTAAAGATAAATTACTGGAAGACAAAAACTGCCATGGGACTAAGCCTGAATCAGGCTGCATTTAGCAACAACTGGAACGGTGGGGGGGTGAATTCACTTGCACTTACCGGTTTGATCAATTACAAAGCAGAGTATTCAAAAGAAAGTTTCAGTTATGTCTCTGAGGTGATTCTAAACTATGGCAAGGTGAAAAACAAGAATCAGCTGGAAAAGAAAACGGTAGACAGGGTCTTTTGGGATAATAAAGCCGCGCTTCAATTGTCTAAAAACTGGTACTTTTTTGGATCATTAAACTTTGAATCTCAATTTGATAATGGTTATGCCTATTCTATGGATTCCGTAAATCAGGAGCATCAAACATTGATCTCTAAATTTATGTCTCCGGGTTACCTAACTGAATCTCTAGGTTTTGAATATAGGCCAAGCAAATACTTTTCCACGAGGATAGGTACCGGTACCGCGCGGCAAACCTTTGTTCTGGATACCACGATTTACCACAACAACATAAACAATTTCGGTGTCCCTATTGGTAAGACATTCAAGAATGAACTGGCCTTTCAGGTCGTAACCAACTTTGAAAAAGAGATTTTT
>JAQBOT010000469.1 GCA_028287885.1 Pedobacter sp. | reverse complement strand
CGTACACTCGCCATGACCCTTTACGGCGACCTTGATGTATCTATGATTGATGAACTTCCAAAAGGTAGGAAAGCCATCGTCACCAGGCACTTATTTGAAGGGCAGCGTGTCCGTATGTTCGGCTTTATGCGCGAAGAGATCAAAAAGGGCCGTCAGGTCTATGTTGTTTACCCGCTCATTAAAGAAAGTGAAAAGCTAGACCTCCTGCATCTGGAAGCCGGGATAGAACAGCTAAGTTATCAGTTCCCCTTACCCGAGTACCAGATCAGTATTGTTCATGGCCAAATGAAGAATGCAGATAAACAGTTCGAGATGCAGAAGTTTGTGGAAGGCAGAAGTCAGATTATGGTGGCGACCACCGTGATTGAAGTTGGCGTAAATGTGCCTAACGCCTCCATCATGATTATAGAAAATGCAGAGCGCTTTGGGCTTTCTCAATTACACCAACTGCGTGGCCGTGTAGGTCGTGGGGCTGAGCAATCGTTCTGTATTCTGATGTCAGGTAATAAGCTGAGCAAGGAGGGGAAGGTCCGTCTGGAAACCATGGTTAAAACCAACAATGGTTTTGAGATCTCTGAAATTGACCTCCAGCTTCGTGGCCCGGGTGACATTCAGGGAACACAACAAAGTGGTGTGCTGGACCTTAAACTCGCTGATCTGGCTAAGGACCAGGTTATATTACAAGAGGCAAGGAATACGGTCATTGAAATCTTCCATGAAGATCCTACGCTTTCCTTGCCTCAAAATTCATTACTCAAGTCTTTTATCAATAAAAAGAGTCAAGGTATTACTTTCGACAAAATATCTTAATCCTCGTCAGTTCCGGGTAGAGATCCTGTACCTGAGTACGCAGCCTTGCGGATGATCGGCATCTTTAAGTACTTAAACAACTCATCCAAGTGAACAAGACTTCCGTTGGTCAAATTTCCCAGGAATACAACAACGATTTTCTTATCCAGATCACGCACATATATGTGACGGAAACCGTGCCACCAGCCCGTATGATAAACTACTTTTCTTCCGTTTTCCCCATCAAATATCCGCCATCCGTAACCATAATTAAAATGCCCATTTACGGGTTTATTGCGGCCGGTATAGGCAGAATCCAGTGTTGCTTTGCTTAGTAGACGCCCTTTTCTTAATGCATTGTCATACAACACCAAATCATTCACTGTGCTATAAATTCCTTTGTCGCCAACCGGCCCATCCAAAAAGTTCTGCACCACAGAGTATCTCCAGGTGCGGTCGTGCCCAACAACATCAACAGGAATTTTTGGGTATACCGTTGTTGAATAAACATGCGTATGTTTCATCCCCGCAGGTTTGAACACATTGGACATCATATAGTCTGCATAGGTTTTTCCAGTTACTTTCTCAATGATTGCTCCTAAAACCATGAAGTTGGAGTTGTTGTAATGAAAACGAGTATCTGGCGCTGCATATCTAGCGGGCTTATATTCGGCAATAAGTTTCATGACGTCCATATTGCTCATGGGCTTCATCTTCTGCTTCCAGATGTTGTCTGTAAAGTAAACGTAGTTCATCATCCCACTTCGATGGGAAAGGAGTAACCGAATTGTTATACCATCATACGGGAAGTCCGGGAAGAACTTTTTTACGTTATCATCAAGGCTTATTTTCTTTTTTTCTACAAGCTGAAGGATGCCGACTCCTGTGAAGGTTTTTGTAACCGAGGCAAGCTCAAATTCAGAATTGATGTTTAAGCTGTCTCTATGCAGGTAATCTGCCCAGCCTATTGCTTTTTCGTATAAAATTTTACCGTCTTTAGCCACAAGCATATTGCCGTTAAAGCCATATTTTTTGTGCAGGTTGTCAACGAAGTCGGCTATAAACTTATCTGCTTTTTTCGGATTGTAAACGAGTAATAGGCTATCGGCTTTGTCGTCTGAAATGGTGCGGACTTTGGGATCTTTCTTGTTATTCGCGTTAGAACAGGCTGAAAACATAAAAGTGACCAAGACGGTCACCATAAAAAAGTAACGGTAAATCATGTAAAGTAGTACTGTAGATAAAAAGTGGAAAATTAAGCAATAATACTGCTACAAACGCAAAAGAGTTTTAAACATTATCAGATACTTTACATTCTTCTACCGGGATAAAAGTTAAATTTGCTGCAAACTGAAAAACATTATGAATTTTAGAACTGAACACGATACGATGGGCGAAGTGCAAGTGCCCGCTGATAAATATTGGGGTGCACAAACTGAACGTTCAAGGAACAATTTTAAAATAGGTCCGGAAGCTTCCATGCCCAAGGAGATCATACATGCGTTTGGGTATTTGAAAAAGGCTGCAGCCCTGGCCAACACAGAACTCGGCGTACTTGCAAAAGAGAAAGCGGAATTGATTGCAAAGGCTTGTGATGAGGTGATTGCAGGCAAACTTGATGAGCAGTTCCCGCTGGTAATCTGGCAGACCGGATCTGGAACGCAGAGCAACATGAATGCAAATGAAGTGATTGCAAATCGTGCACACGTTATGAACGGTGGAGATCTTAACGACGAAAAGAAAGTACTGCACCCAAATGACGACGTAAACAAGTCGCAGTCTTCCAATGATACTTACCCAACGGCAATGCACATTGCTGCTTATAAACAAGCTAGTGAGATCACCATTCCCGGCTTGGAGAAACTTAGAATTGCTTTAGATGGCAAAGCAAAGGAGTTTGCTACGATCGTTAAGACCGGTCGTACACACTTTATGGATGCTACACCACTTACACTCGGACAAGAATTTTCTGGCTATGTACAGCAGATTGACAACGGACTTAGGGCAATTAAGAATGCTTTGGTCATGATCACTGAACTTGCCCTTGGCGGTACAGCCGTTGGTACAGGCTTGAATACACCCAAAGGGTACGATGTACTGGTTGCACAAAAGATTGCCGAATTAACTGGTTTACCTTTTGTAACCGCACCAAACAAATTCGAGGCACTTGCTGCGCACGATGCAATGGTAGAATTATCTGGAGCTTACAAACGTGTTGCAGTTTCCTTAATGAAAATTGCCAATGACATCAGGATGTTAAGCTCAGGACCACGTTCTGGTATTGGTGAAATCATCATTCCAGACAATGAACCAGGTTCGTCAATTATGCCTGGGAAAGTTAACCCAACGCAGCCGGAAGCTTTAACCATGGTTTGCGCACAGGTTATGGGAAATGACGTTACTGTAGGCATTGGAGGTTCTAACGGACATTTTGAGCTGAATGTTTTCAAACCTGTAATTGCGGCCAACGTACTTCAGTCTGGAAGATTAATCGGCGATGCCTGTGTGTCCTTTACTGACAACTGCGCTGTTGGCATCTTGCCAAACCTGCCTCAGATCAAAAGACACCTTGAAAACTCCCTGATGCTTGTTACAGCCTTAAACCCACAATTGGGTTATGAGAATGCTGCAAAAATTGCTAAGAAAGCGCACAAAGAAAATAAGACACTACGCGAAGCTGCCGTAGAACTTGGTTTATTAACCAGTGAGCAATTCGATGAATGGGTTAAACCAGAAGAAATGGTTGGCAGCCTAAAATAGAAGATGATTAATAAAACGAATGTTTTCCGGGTGTTCCCGGTTGTTCTGTTGATATCCTGCATAGTGGCTTCCTGCCAGCGGCTCCCCGATGTTCAGGGAAAAGGAGAAGTCTTTTTGCAGGGTGTCTGGAACGAAGATACTGTAGAAAACTCCAATGCGCTGCTAAACTATACCCAGCATAGGTTCAAAATTACCTGCGATTCTTTTTACGTCGAACTTACTACCCACGCCAAGGTAAATTATTATGCAGATTCCTGCTTTAATAATGGCGTTTGGAAGGAGTATGCTAAAGGCATCTACCAGGTCCGCAAGGATAGCCTCTTCCTTGATGGAAACTACACCAAGTCAAATTACAAGCAGAAGGTGTCTGGCTGTTATCAAACCGGCAGGTTCATCAAGTCTTTTTACATCAAATCTGCAAAAGCAGATACGCTATTCCTTCAAAATGCCAACGACCAGAGAGAATGTACGCTGGTCTTGAAACAAAAAATTACCTGTGTCCCACAACCCTTATAAGATTATGTTGATTTCTAAAAAGCTAAAAGTAGCCATCCTGATTGCCATATGCGCATACCTGCCTTCCAATGTTTTCGCCTGGGGCATGATCGGTCACCGGGTGGTTGGTCAGATCGCGGAGACCTATTTAACCTCAAAGTCGAGAAAAGCAGTGCAAAGCATTCTTGGCACAGAAACGTTGGCAATAAGCAGCAACTGGCCTGATTTCATAAAATCAGACTCCACGTTTAACTACTTAAGCAGCTGGCACTACGTTAACCTTCCAGGCGGGCTAGACGAACAAGGCGTGTTTTCTTACCTGAATACGGAAAAGTCAGCCAATATCTACAACAAGATCCCTGAAATGGTTTCCATCCTTAAAGACAAGCACAGCACGCTTGAGCAAAGGAAAATGGCTCTGCGTTTACTGGTTCATTTGGTAGGGGATTTACACCAGCCTATGCACACTGCAAGAAAAGAGGACCTTGGTGGTAACCGCGTTAACCTCACCTGGTTTGGCAATCGAACAAATTTACACCGCATTTGGGACGAGAACCTGATAGAATACCAACAGTTGAGTTACACAGAATACGCGGCTACAATCAACCATCCATCTAAAGTACAGCTTGCAGCCTGGAGAAAAACATCGATACAACAGGACGTTTTTGAATCTTACCAGATTGTAAATAAGATCTACGATACTGTAAAGCCAGATGATAAGCTTGGGTACAAATACAACTTTGATTTTGTGGATACGCTTAATCAGCAACTCTTAAAAGGTGGTGTTCGCTTGGCCGAGATCATCAATGAAATTTACAGTTAAGCAGACCAATACCAATGAAACCAAAGTTATTCATGATCCTTATTGGTTGCACGCCTGAAGGCAGGTACACCGAACAGCACGACATTTTTTTCACCATAGCAGAGTCTATTGAGGATACGCGTACGGATGTCATAAACTTTTGGCCGGAAGCCAAGGGACGGGTACATATGGATGCCTGGCGAGAAGTGACTGCTGTTGGTGGTTATCAGATCAGGGTGAGCCCGAAAGAAGTTGCAATGCCCTCAGAAAAGCGCCTGTTTTTTATTAATCTTGGGGGTTATAGAGCCGGCGAATTTGACGAGCCGCATTACAAAATGCTTATAGTTGCTGATGACCTGGCTAAGGCAAGCAAGAGCGCCAAAGAGACTGCCTTTTACAAGCATACAGGTTTTATTGGTGCCCCTTCCCATATAGATGATAAATATGGTGTGGACGTGGATGACGCTTTTGATATTTCTGAAATACTGCATCAAACGCTAAAAGAAAGGTACAGCATTCAGATTAGCGCCGCATCAGATCTTCTGGAAGATGAAATCCATCTTGGCTTTATGCCTTTATATAAAAAATAAAACTTTTCGTTAACATGCCATGTTGTTTACGTACATCAAAAATGTTTAACAATGGGAAACAATACAGTAGATACGGAAACACTAAACGACCTGCTACAGATCAATAATGATAGAATAGTAGGTTATGAAAAAGCAATTGAAGAATTGCAACCTGAAGATAGCGATCTTAAGACTTTGTTTGTACGCATGATTGGCGAAAGTCATAAACTGAAGTTGGCTTTGGCGACAGAAGTTCAGGCTTTTGGTAAAGATGCTGATACAGGTACCACAAACTCTGGAAAATTGTACCGTGCATGGATGGATGTTAAAGCAGTTTTTACCGGACACGATCGTAAGACCATTCTTGACAATTGTGAAAACGGCGAAGATGCTGCACAAAGAGCTTATAAGGCAGCTTTAGAAGAAGAGGGCCTATCGGCAAACATCAGAACTATGATAACAGAACAGAAAGCACTGCTTAAAACATCTCACGATGAGATTAAAGCTTTAAGAGATTTACAAGCTTCATAAATAGAAGGTTCATTAAGTTTAGGCCACATAAAATCTCTTTTATGTGGCCTTTTTAATTTAATTCATTCCCAAATCTTTATCCCGATATTCAAGCACCTTTGTTATTGCATTTTCAATGGTGTTGCTAAGAATGCTGATAAATGATCCCGACTTGGCAGAGGCCATAATGTATTGCAGGCAATCATCTCCATTGTTATTGATGATAATCGGCATGTCGGGCTTAACCTCATGAATACCTTCCAAAAGCAGGTCAATGATCTCTTGTTGGGTACGGCCCCTTAAATATCTTTCCTGACAGATGATGATCCGGTCAAACATCTGCGCTGAAATTCTTGCTGTTTCTCTAATATCCTCATCACGTCTATCTCCAGTACCCGAGATTACGCCAACATGTTCTGTTGCATCGATGGTCGCCAGATAACTTTTAATACCGTTAAAACCATCTGCATTGTGTGCAAAGTCTACTAGTATTCTAAATTCCTTAAAGACGAAGATGTTCATTCTCCCAGGAGTTTGTGTGGCAGAAGGAATAAAGGTTTCTAAAGACATTTTGATGTCCTCAATCTTATAACCAT
>JAQBOT010000467.1 GCA_028287885.1 Pedobacter sp. | reverse complement strand
CTCCGGTAGCAATTACAGGGTTGGTGGTGCTGGAATAGATATGTCCGGCACCGCCTGAAGCCATGATAGTCACACTTGCTAATATCTTTTCCACATCGTTATCTTCTGTGTTAAAGGCATATACACCAAAACAGTTAATATCTTTTGAGCTTCTATCAACAAACTCACCCTGGTGATGCTGTGTGATTAACTCCAGACAAAAGTAATGTGTTAATATCTCTATGTTCTTATTCTCATGAATTTGACGCAGCAGCACCCGTTCTATTTCGTAGCCGGTAACGTCCTTATAGTGCAATACCCGGTGCTCTGAATGACCCCCTTCTTTTGCAAGATCATATACGCCGCTCGTATCTTTATCAAACTGAATACCGTAGTCTATAATTTCCTGGATCCGCTGAGGCCCCTCAGTAACAACTATTTCCACCACTTTCCGGTCACATAAACCATCACCAGCAATCAAGGTATCTTCTATATGTTTGTCAAAAGAATCGTCTTTTTTAACCACAACAGCTACTCCGCCCTGGGCATATTTGGTATTGGATTCGTCTTCATTTGACTTTGTTATGATCAGTACTTTTCCATGCTGCGCAGCTTTCAAAGCAAAGCTTAAACCTGCAATACCTGATCCTATGACTAAGAAATCGACTTTTCTCATTAATTAAGGCTAATTCTGATATGTTGTTAACAACGTTGTTAAGAATGTTAACTACATGTATAAATAAATAGAACAAATAAACTTGAATGTTTAAAGCTACTGTAAAATGATAATTTGACACAATCTTTTAAAGTATTTATACGCAACTTTGCATAGGTTATCAACGTTTTTCAGCACAACGAAGAATTAACATATAGGTATTGATAAGTTTATATCAAAAAAAATATCTCACTAGAAATCAGCCGATATCTTCAAAAAAAACTAAATATTTATGTGGATAACATTGTGATAACTCAAATAGTCGAATTTATTTACCCGAGTTACAAACACTACCAACACACTAATAAACAATAGAAATCTATTTGTATTAAATAATTATAATTTATTGAACTGTTGAAAATGGATACTTTTGAAGAACTAAATAGAAAAGGATTTGTAGACGAACGAATAGATCCCACCATCGATCTTTTTGAAGAGATTGAACGATTAAAAAAGGAAAAGAACGCTATAGTCCTGGCACATTATTACCAGGAGCCTGATATTCAGGATGTTGCGGACTATATAGGCGACAGTCTTGGTTTATCGCAGGAAGCTGCCAAAACGGAAGCTGATGTGATTGTTTTTGCTGGAGTTCATTTTATGGCTGAAACCGCAAAGATCCTGTCGCCAGAAAAGACGGTATTACTGCCTGATTTGAAGGCGGGTTGCTCCTTGGCGGATAGCTGCCCACCGCATTTGTTCAAGCTGTTCAAAGCCAAGCATCCAGATCATGTGGTGATCACGTATGTGAACTGTAGTGCGGAGCTTAAAGCCTTGAGTGACATTGTTTGTACCTCGACCAATGCGGTGCAGATTGTGGAAAGCTTACCGAAGGATACAAAGATCATTTTTGGTCCGGATAAGAACCTGGGTGCTTGGGTGGCGAAGAAAACAGGGCGTGATTTGGTGTTATGGAATGGTGCATGCATGGTTCATGAGATCTTTTCGAGGGAGAAGGTAACGAAATTGAAGGAGCGTCATCCGGGAGCAAAGTTTATTGCGCATCCAGAGTGTGAGGATGCCGTGCTGGAACTTGCGGATTATATTGGCTCAACAACGGGATTGTTGAAATACACGATCAACAGCGATGCAAGGGAGTTTATCGTGGCAACAGAGAGTGGAATTATCCACCAAATGGAGAAAGCGAATCCCGGAAAGACGTTTATTCCTGCACCACCGAACAACAACTGTGCTTGCAATGAATGTCCGTATATGAAGAGAAATACCTTGGAAAAGCTGTATCTGACTCTAAAAAACGGCTTACCTGAGGTAACAGTACCTGCAGATATCATCATAAGGGCCAGAAAACCAATCGAAAGAATGCTTGAAATTTCGGCCAGTTTGGGATTATAGAAAGCGTCAGCGGTTGACGCAGTAAAAAAAGAAATTATGTTTGAAAATAAGGAACGTACGGATATTGCACTACTTGGTGAATTTGGTTTGATCAAGCACTTAACGGAGAATTTTAAAATCCGTCATGAAAGCAGTACAAAGGGGATTGGTGATGATGCAGCCGTACTAAATTTTGGTGATAAAGAGGTTTTGATCTCAACGGATTTGCTTTTAGAAGGGATCCACTTTGATTTGGCCTATGTTCCGTTGATGCATTTGGGCTATAAGGCTGTACAGGTCAATTTAAGTGATATTTATGCGATGAATGGCATTGCAACCCAGATTACGGTTTCCATTGGCTTGTCAAGTAAATTTCCATTAGAGGCCGTAGAAGAGATTTACAAGGGCATTGAACTGGCTTGCAATAAATTTAACATCGATCTTATTGGTGGAGATACCTCGACGAGTAAGCAAGGTCTGGTGATCAGTGTAACCAGTATTGGCTATGCAGAGAAGAAGGACATTTGCTACAGAAATGGCGCCGGTGAAGGTGATTTGCTTTGTGTTTCAGGAGATCTTGGAGGTGCCTACGTGGGCTTACAGATTTTGGAACGTGAGAAACTGATCTACCTGGAAAACCCCAACATTCAGCCTGATCTGGAAGGTAAAGATTACATCATTGAACGACAGTTAAAACCAGAAGGCAGACGCGATATTGTAGATCTGTTAGCACAAATGGACATTGTCCCTACCTCAATGATTGATGTTTCCGACGGACTTGCATCGGAGATCCTGCACATCTGCCAGCAATCTGAAAAAGGCTGTACGCTTTATGAAGAAAAGATTCCTATTGACCCGCTGACCTATGAGACAGCCAGAGAACTCGGCCTGGATCCAACGGTATGTGCTTTAAACGGTGGCGAAGATTATGAATTGTTGTTTACAATTAAGCAGTCTGACTATCCCAAGTTAAAGCACGATGTAGACATAAGCATTATTGGCCACATTACAGATAAAAACTCCGGATGCAAGATGATTTCTAAGTCGGATGTGGTACATGAAATACAAGCGCAGGGCTGGAATGCATTTAAGTTTTAATTGTCGCTAATTAGGGTTGGGTCCAAAAACTTGCTGTCTATTTGCTTGTTGGTTTTTGCACCCAGCTTTTTAATCTTTTCCGAGGTGGCACTTAGGTTCCCTGAACCTGTAGAAAGCTTGCTTAGTGCTTTCTCATAGCTGTCCTGGCTAGATTTAATGTTCCTCCCTATACATTCCATATCTGTTAAAAAGCCCACAAATTTGTCGTACATACTACCACTAAGGCGGGCTATTTCTAAAACGTTTCGGTTCTGACGTTCCTGTTTCCATATGCTTGCTATGGTTCGCAATGTGGCAAGGAGAGTAGAAGGACTTACGATAACCACCTTACGATCCCAGGCATAGTTAAACAATTCTGCATCTTCCTGGATGGCGATACCGAAAGAAGATTCTATTGGAATAAAAAGCAAGACAAAGTCTGGCGAATTGATTTGGTACAGGTCATGGTAGTTTTTACCAGAAAGATTTTGAATGTGTCCTTTTATGGAAGCAATATGCTGTTTAACCTGAATTTGACGTTCTTCGTCACTCTCTGCACAAACCAGTCGTTCGTAAGCCACAAGGGAGACCTTAGAATCAATTACAATATGTTTATCATCTGGAAGGTCGATCAATACATCTGGCTGCATCCTGGAGCCTTCATTGTGGCTTAAGGATGCTTGTACCCGATACTCTCTGTCCTTAACAAGACCTGAGCGCTCCAGCACCCGCTCCAGAATAATTTCACCCCAGTTGCCCTGTTTTTTATTGTCCCCTTTTAAAGCTTTGCTAAGGTTGTTTGCATCTTCCTGAATCTGTTTGCTTTGTACCATCAACTGGGAAATAACCCCTTTAAGCATGTTACGCTCATCAGATTCATCTTTATACACCTTCTCTACTTTAAGTTCGAAAGCCTTGATGTTCTCCTTTAAGGGGTTTAATATGAAGTCGAGATTGGCTTTGTTGCTTTCGGTGAACTTTGCAGTTTTCTCTTCAAGTATTTTATTGGCCAGGTTTTCAAATTCCAGCTTGAACTTATGCTGGAGTTCCGTCAGGTTTTTCTCCTGTTCAAGTTGTTTATTTAGTTGCATGCGCAAGGCTTCTTCTGCTTTAATGACCTTGCTGCGTTCGTCCATATAGCTCTGGCGGAGATCTTTGAGTTCATCTTCTATGCGCTGCTTTTCCTCTTTATGCCATTCCAGGGCTTTTTGGTGCTCTTTTTCTTTCAGATCAAGCAAGCCGGTATGGTCTGGAGCAGTTTTTTGAAACTTCCAAATTAGCAAGGCACAAACAACCACAAGAAGCAAGACAATTATGTATTCCATTTTACTAATATTTTTATTAAAGTTCTACAAAATAAATGATTAATAATAGTTTTTTTAGTAATAATCTTGTTTGTTTTACAAGCTAAATTCCAGCATTTCTGGCCGATTTCAGACCTTATGGAAGGATATTATTTATATTTAAATTAATTAAGGGAACGCTTTTTGCATTA
>JAQBOT010000445.1 GCA_028287885.1 Pedobacter sp. | reverse complement strand
CTTTCCCGGTACATGCCGGCAACGTAGTAAGCTGTGTAACCACCGTCACTAAAGCCTAGTATCGTTACACTATCTTTTGTCGTTGTTTGGATAATGGCATAAACATCCTTGGCTTTTTGCTCATACGTGGGCCTATTGCTGCCAATCTCGGATTTGCCGTGTCCTCTGGTAGAAATCGCAATAACCTGGTAGGTCTTCGAAAGACTGTCAATAAACTGCGCCATTTCATACGTCGAACCAAAGATGCCGCCATGTAATATGATTATTGGCTTGCCTTTACCATAAACCTCGTAATAGATTTTTGCATCGCCTGTATTTAGGTAATGGCCAGCTTTGGCGTTATTACCATAAGGTATCGCATGGAGTGGTGTAGGACCGGCTTGCATAAAACTTCTCAAATGTTTCAGGTCCTGACTGTTGGCACCCAGAGATACAAAATTTAGTAGGATAAATAATATAGAAAGGGATTTTAAATTACTCAATTTCATCATCATATTTTTTATTAAAAGGAGCCCTGCGTAGAGCCCTCAATAGTCATTATTTTTCTAAACTCAAGTCTACGACAAGCGCGTTAAACTCCGGGCTTACCCTTTTGTATACGGGGGTTGATTCAACAGTAATATAGAACTCGAAAGTCGGGCCTACAATGAGTTCAAGCAGGTGCCCGCCGTGACAAATACCGTCGCTTGTAGCCACACTAATGTGTGAATGCGCAAATGGCTTACCGTTGTATAGGGTAATGTCGCCAGTCATTGTGGTTACCTCTGATGGCTCGCTGACATTGGTCAGCTTAAACATTTTGTGATCTTTATCATACCAGCCTAGTTTTGCCGATGTTGCATCGCCAAATGCGGTATAATGGGCATTTTTTACATTATATTTTTGTGCAAATTCTGCAATTCCGGATGTCACCTCATCGCCGGTTGCCAGAACCAGTATATAGGTTTCGTTGGTCCGTTTGTACTTAATAGCTTTGCTTTAGCACCAGGCTCCATGCCGGATTGTGCGGGCTGGGTAAGTGACACGTATTCCTGTGCAGTTCCGCTATTAGACAGGCTAAAGAGTAATAAGAAAGGCAAAACAAGCCTCCATGATATCACTGAGGTCTTCATTTTAATTAATCTTTTCATTGTTTAATATTTACAATACAAAAGTCAGACATCCTAATCTAATTGGCCAATGAACTTTCTTAAGAAATATGCTTAAACTTGTTTAAGGTTTAGGTTTTGAAGAGAGGCCTTTTCTGATCCGGCTAAGAAATTCGGGAGTAATCCCCAAGTAAGAGGCAATTTGCGTATTTGGTAAGCGATTAACCAAATTGGGATATTCTATGACAAAGTTTTGATAACGTTCGTCTGTCGTTGTACTGATGGATTGAAGCACACGGTTTTGAAGGTCAATGTATTTCTTTTCAACGATAATTCGGAAGTTACGGTCAAACTTATGATAGTTGGTGTAAAGGTAAAGTAGATCATCATGTTTGATTTGCAAAATCAGGGATGGCTCGATGGCTTCAATAAAAACGCCACTTGGCTTTTCCGCATAAAAACTTGACAAATCGGTTATCCACTCATTTTCTACAGCAAACTGTAGGTTATGTTCCTTGCCTTCTTTATCAACAGCATATTGTTTGAAACATCCGGACACAATAAAGGTAAAGTGCTTACACACATCGCCCGATTGAAGAATAAATCCCCGCCGCTTTACGTTTCGTTCGGTGAATCGTAAAGGCAGCTCAGCTTTCTCTTTTGTTGTTAATGGGAATGAGTCTTTAAAATTTTTGATCAGTAATTCTAGTGATGTGTTTGACACGGCTAACAATGATTAGGACACAAAGAAACGTATAACAAGCTTAAAGATGAAAAAAGCTTTCATTCAAGCAAAGAAAGTCGTGGCCCAAAAGAATGTGCAAGTCGACTTCATATCCGACACCATTTTCACCCAAGTAGAAGAGTCTACTTCTTATTTCCTTAAACTAGTTTAAGGATGTTTCTTGATATAGTTTGTTGGCGTTTGTTATTGTTTGTTCCCAGATTTGTACGAGTTGTTGGGCGGTTTGGCCTAATTGCAAAGATAAGTGGCTGGTCAGATAAGTGGCTGGTCAATAATACTATTAAACAAGAACAATGCAACAAGAAGAATATCGTGCCACATCGTCCAATCGTGTGGAAGCCGGCAAATGCGCCTAGGATGAAAGTAAAACTATTAAGCAGTTTTGGAAGGGTTAAAACCTATATGGTTGTTTTTTCAAAAGAAGATGAGGTTTTATCTGGTTTGACAGAATTCGCCCTTAAACAGGATGCAAAAAGTGCCCATTTTCAGGGTATGGGTAGTGCATTTAGCCTTGAGCTGGGTTGGTTTGATTTCGAACGGTTGATGTATCAGGTAATTCCTGTCGGGATTGCCGAAGTTACATCCCTCATGGGCAACATTACCTGGTCAGCGGGGAAACCAATTGTTCATGCACATGCTACCGCTTCTTTGAAGGGTGGCTCGGTTACAGGCGGACATTTGTTGAAAATGATAGTAGGGCCTACCCTTGAGGTAATTGTTACGGTAGAACCAACATACTTATACAAAACATATAACGAGGAATTTCAAGCAGAAATGATCGATGTTGAAATAGATTAATCGAATTCAATTCATACCTAATAAACCTAAATAAAAGGCGGCAGACCGAACAGCGACATTAGCCAGCCAACAAATCTGAAAATGTATGTTAGGTTCTGAAAGATCTGTTACCTCTCTATTTTCTTGCGATCATAAATTGGCAGCAAATCTCCTACAAGGAGCACATCTATACATGCTTCGTCAAAAATCCGTGCCATGGAAAAATCGTATGCAGTAAGCTTAGTATTCTTATCACCGGCGTCTTTCATGTGCTGAAGAACTTTACTCGTATACTTTTCTAAATGCTGCTTGAAACTGACATTTCGTTGTTTTTATTAACACTTTGCAAATGCAATTTAGACATCAGTTGACATGAAGTTTCGTCGTTACGGCTCAAGAATCAGTGCAAATGGAGCAATTCATACCTAAACAGGCAGGAATATTGGTGAAAAAGACAATCGAATGTATTATTTTACACCGGTGGAAATCATTAAGACAATTTCGCTTTCAAGACATAGCCGCCTTTTCTCTGTGCCAGATACGAGCAAGGAATATTTGTTGATATCCGCGACTGGTCATCCCTACACTGAAGAACCCTACCGGGCGGAAAGTTACGCCATGGCTCACCTTTCGGAAGGCAGCATTTATTTACAAGCTGGACTAAATAGCTATGAAATAGAGTCACCTTCTCTCATCACCCTCGCACCATCTGTGATCCGCAGTTTTCGTAAACGCAGTGACCATTTGAAAATGGACATTATTTTTTTTTAAAAACACTTTCTTGCTGGAACAATATGCGGATCTGTTATTTCTTAACAAGTATGATTTCTTTGAAAACGGCGACCAGCATGTTTTGGCGTTAACCCAATTTTACAACCTAAAATTTAGCAAGCTTTTCGAGATTATCCGTCTGACGCAAGCGACCGCTAATTATCACCAATCTGAAATTATTCGAAATTATATCTTTGCACTGATATACGAGATCGACGCTTACCACCGCCAGCATTCAAAACGGATTCAGTCGTCGCTTACCGGCTATACACTTTTCATGAAATTTAAACAACTGCTCAACCGTAATTATATGCATGAGCGCAGACTTGAATTTTACGCCAGCCATCTGCATGTGTTGCCAAAGTCGCTTTCTGCTGCTGTTAAAAAGCAGACTGGAAAATCTGCCGGGAAATGGATCGACGAGACGATTGTCCTGGAAGCCAAAGTACTTTTGCAAAATAAAACGCTTACAGTTTCACAGATCAGCGGCATGTTGAATTTTTCAGATCAATCTGTATTTGGTAAATTCTTCAGGGCCAATTCCGGCATGTCACCTATAGCATACCGCAAAAAGTTTCTTTAATGTCTACTAGCCGGACCAGCAGTCATAATGCCTGCATGGGATCTCTCTGATGTATTATGTGCGGTGCAATAAGCCATTTCGACGAATACTGAGGTAATTCAGCCGATATAAGTTGCTGTTTTCAGCGGAAATTTGTCCTATCAATGATTAATAAGTTGGACATGACCGGACAAACAGATTATTTGTTACTGGATCGCAAGCAAATTCTGTCAAAAGCGGCGGAAGGACTTTTTGCCCAACATGGTTTTGATAGAACTTCTATCAGGCTGATAGCGAAAGAGCTTTATGTAAACTCGGCCAAGATCAGTATACCATCAGTTTTTACAGGAAACTTGAGCTCACTCATTCACTTGGATAAACCAATGAAGGAAGATATCTCCAGACGAATGATCGACCATTGCATGTCGATGGTTGTTCCCGTGCCTCTTCAATCAATAAAATTATTTAATGATTAAGTATTTATTTAACGACAGAAAAATCTTCTTCCTCGCAAGCATTTCACTTTTACTTGTTTTGTTGGGCGGATTAAATAAAGCAGTCGCGCAAACGTCTAACGCCGACTTCCGTATTTCCCTTTCCGAGGCAGTTCAGTTTTCCAAAAGTCAAAACAAATGGGTTCAGGCAGCGCGTGTTGAAGAAAGCGCAGCTGCTGAAGACCGGCATGACGCTTTTCAGGCTGCATTACCGACAATAAATGTTAGCAGCTCGTATCAAAGGTTCTCCGACCTGACACTTTACACCCAGGGACTTAGCAAGTCGAGTACCGGGCCAAGGAAACCAACACCAAATGCAGCTTCACTGGGATTTGATGCTTTGTTTAACATATATAACGGTGGTCGCCAGCGCGCATTTGAAAAGGAACAAACTTCTCGCGAATACCTGGCTAAACTGAGTGCGGAGGACCAATCTGGAAACATCGGCCTGCAAACCGCAAGCCAATACCTGGACCTCGTCCGTCTTGCTGATCTGAAGCGATTGGTGTTGGATCAGTTGAATAAGGCAGGTACACGGCTAACCAATATCAATGCTTTATATAAAAATCAAAAGGTTACTAAAAGCGATGTGTTACGGGCTGAGGTGATGTTGTCCAATGTTGAACTTTCTTTACAGCAGACAGAAAATGATATTCGCATTGCCAATCAAAGATTGGACGTATTGATGAATGTCCCAGACAATGTCCGCCTTGTTCCTACAGATTCCGCCGGAATGTCGAAACCAAAACCAGAATCATTATTGAGGGTCATTGAGCGTGCGGGCATATCATCATACAGTGTTCGGAAGGCAGGGGAGAAGGTAGCGCTTCAACGGGCGCGCGTTAGTGGTATTGCAAGCAATAACAAGCCTACCTTGGCATTTTATACCGCATATGGCCTGAACTACCCCAATAATTTATTTTTCCCGCCAGTTGATCAAGCTTATTCCATCGGATTTGTCGGGCTTAAAGCGCAATATAGTATCTCCTCACTTTATCACAATAAAAGCAAGCTGGCGGCGGGTAAGCTACGCGTTAAAGAACTTGAGCTACAGCAGCAGGCAATTGCGGACAATGTGACCACCGACGTCACATCTTATTACGTAAAATATATTGAAGCACTACAGCGTATCTCGGTAAACCAGCGTTCTGTCGAGCAGTCGCGGGTCAATTACCGCATAGTCAGCACGAAATATTTTAATCAACTGGCCTTATTAACCGATCTTCTTGATGCAGATAATCTTTACCAGGAATCTAGATTTAACTTGATCAAAGCGCAAACAGACGCACTTACAATCTATTATCATATCCTTTACACCAGCGGGAATCTATAAGAAAAAATGAAAACGACCAAACATAAAGTACATCCCGGAAACGTAGTTATAACGATCATTGCTTTTTTGCTGATCGTAGCAGGAACATTTTATTCTATCCAGTATTTGGGATTTAGCCGGCACTATGAGGAAACGAATGATGCACAGGTTGAGTCTTATATTAATCCTGTATCTGCGCGGGCCGGTGGTTATATCGAGCATGTTAAGTTCGAGGAGCATCAACTGGTAAAAAAGGGTGATACGCTCGTTATACTGGACAACCGAGAATACAAGGCTCAACTGGAGACTGCAGAGGCTGCTATAGACGATGCAGAGGCACAGTTTACGGTTTTGACTGCAGGAATAAGGTCCGCCGAGTTGGGCACAAATATAAATAAAGACCAGATCAAAGGCGCAGAAGCAAAGTATGTTCAGCAGCAGCAGGATATCAGGCGTTACAAAAATTTAGTGAAGGAAGAAGCGGCGACCGGGTCCGATCTGGAGCAGGTACATGCGCGCTTTGATGCAGCCGCAAGTGATTACAGCGCTGCCAAGAATAGCTTAGGCGCTAACCAGGCAAAAGTGGAAGAGTTGAAAACGCATTTTGCCTTGCTAAAAGCGGATTTCAAAAGGAAAAAAGCTTCACTTGAATTGGCCCAACTTAACTTATCCTACACAATTATTAGGGCGCCATACTCCGGAAGAATGGGCCGAAAGAATATTTTAGAGGGCCAGCAAATTCAGCCCGGACAGCCTTTGGTTAGTATCATCAATGAAAAAGCAAAATGGGTCAACGCAAATTTTAAGGAAACGCAAGTTGAAGGTATGTACGTAGGACAGCCTGTAGAAATTAAAGTGGATGCTATAGACGGGAGCGTATTTAAAGGGAAAATTGAGGCCATAGCCGGTTCGACCGGTTCTAGGTTTTCTTTATTACCACCTGACAACTCCACTGGAAATTTCGTCAAGATCATTCAACGGGTGCCCGTGAAAATTGCATTTGAGGATAAGAATACGAATCAATTCATTACGGGCATGAATGTGACCGTAGCTGTTAAAAAAAGACCATAATGACAAAACCTGTCTATTTCAAAAACTGGATAACTGACTGGCAGTGGGCCCTGCGAATTGCACTCTTCCTCATCCTGCTGTCTTCACTTATGCAGTTTGGAATGTTTTCGCTTACGCAAAATTACATGATTGCCTATCTTGGGGCACAGCCCGAAGACATTTCATTTGCGCTGCTGTTAACCTATGCGGGCATAATCTCCATCTTACCTATACAATTTCGATTTTTGAGGTATTTCGAAATGAGAACCTATCTGTTAACGAACATCATACTGGCTATTCTAATAAATTGTCTGTGTGTAAATTGCCAGGATATCAATATGTTTTTTGTTTTCAGATTCTTACAAGGCATTCTGGTGGGCAATACAGCCGCATGCGCGCTCATTTTAATTTTTACACGCTTGCGGAGCGAATGTGCACAAGCCATCGGGTCGGCAGTATTTTATGGTGCTATCCTCGCCAACACGGTATTAATTGGTCTGGTCGGAGCAATTGTAGTTAACTCAGCCGATTGGAAGGTTACCTATTATTATCTCATGGGCTTCCAAGTACTAACGGTTGTCATTATCCTATTAAGCTTCAGGAGTTCTTCTGGTCACAAACCCCATCCATTGTATCAGATCGATTGGGCGGGATTTATTGTATTTTCCTGTGCGGCAATAGCTTTTGCTTACACGATGATCTACGGTTCTAAATACTACTGGTTTGCTGATAAGCGGATACTTTTAAGTGCATCAATCACATTTTCTTGCGTTTCACTCTTCATTTATCGACAATCAATTATTAAAAGACCGCTCATTCATATTAAAGCGTTTAAGTATCCCAATTTCATAATTGGGCTTTGTTTGCTGGCCATATATTATGGAAGCAAAGACAGCATTAATCTTGTCTACAATTACGTTGGTGGTGTCCTAAAGTGGAGTACACTGCAAATCATTTCGCTCGCACTTTGTAATATCGCGGGTATGGTGGGCACATTAATCATCTCCACTCAACTGACTTTGGCCAAACGGCATTCTACAAAACGCTTTTTAGTTATGGGTTTCCTGATCATGGCGGGGTATAATGCCTGGATTTATTTTACAATGACACCAGACCTTTCTTTTATGGACCTACTTTTTCCAGTGATCCTTCAGGGCGTGGCTTCAGGTTTATTATTTGTACCCATAATCATCTTTACCATTTCGTCTTTGCCAACGGAGACCGGTACCACTGGACTTGTTGTGGCCGCTTATGCCCGGTTTACG
>JAQBOT010000396.1 GCA_028287885.1 Pedobacter sp. | reverse complement strand
GCCCAATCCTAAAGTTCGTTTCATATTAAGTAATTCAAAGCTATAATGTGACAAATATAAAATTATATTCTTTATTGTTTTGCTTGTCTGGACATAACCACGCTAAAAGCATACCAATTATCAGTACTTCAGCCTGAAAAAACTTTTAATGCGACAAACAGGGTCTAAAAAAACGCATTATTAGGAGAACCAGCCAACAATCCAGCCACTCAGCTTGATCAGGCCGAGCACAAGCAACACAAGAACAATGAGCATCACGATGACAGCAATGAGGATTGTACCTTTTCCACTACCCTGATGCTTTCCTTCTAAATAATGTTCACGCATGAGTTTTAAATTCCGCGTGTTGGACTTAAAAAAGAAATCGAAAAGTTGCCCGATCAGCGGAATTCCACCGATCACCGTATCGAGCAATATGTTAATGCCCATTAAAACGACCACTTTGTTACTGGCACCCTTGCGTGCCATAGCCAACAACAAGCCTGCAGAGATTAGAAAGCCGGGGATGTCACCCAGCACAGGCACAAGATTAATTATTGGATCCAACCCGAAGCGGAAGTTTGTACCTGGAAGCCGAAATTGTTCGTCTAGCAAGTAGGCGATGTTCTTTATCCAACCCATTCCGGGTTGCTGTACAACATCTTTTCGATACGGGTTTTCTGCCATCCTTTGTCGTTATTGCGCCTTTACCTAGTACGATTGGCGCATATCAATAACCTTGTTCTGATCTATTTGTTTAAAAAATGATGTACCCTTAGCATTTTTCACCCAGGCATAGTTTTCTTGAACCCATTTATACACGTTGACTGCATCTTTTGGGGCTGTTTTTGGCAGCGGCTCGGTATATACATCCCCTGTGGGATAGTTAACCTGGTAAAATGCACCCCGAACTAAAAAAACAAAAGTGGTCTTGTCTGGAGATTTTAGAAAGAAACTGCCTTGGATCCTTTCTTGCGGTTGTTGCCGCGGAATCACATAAACCTTTGCATTTACATTGGTAACAAAGAAATCATTATTGACCAGATAGCCTGAACTTCCCACACGGATTATGCCTTTTGTAAATTGGCTGTCGTTTGCACCGGTAGACGCTCTATATAAACTTACCACCTCTGCTTTATTATTTTTCAAGGTAATAAGATATATTGGGCCAACCAGACCTGAATTGTCTGCAGCTTCAACAAGAACTGCGGTTTTTTGAGTGTTTACAAAGTCCGCGGAAGCAAATTTATCGATAAAAAAATTTTTATCCTTTTGATCGGGTTGAATCCGAAGCAATGTGTCTCCAAGTTTTATCGCGAAGGTTTCTTTGACATCCTTACTTGTGTTTTGCGCGCTTTCGTCTGCATATTTTACCACAGCAAGTGCGTGTTCCTTATTCTCAACATAAGAGTTAAAGTCTTCGTTGGCATTGATCGTGCGGGGAATTAAGATCTTTTCCAATCTTGCCGATTGACAGCTTAAAATCAGACAAGAAAAGATAAGTGCGTATAATTTATTTCTCATAAACCAAATGTACTCAGACCAGTGGAAATCCGATTTTTTATTTTGAAAACCGGATGTTGAAGCCTGTTGTTCTTCAAATAATGTTTACTGTTTATTAATCATAAGATCATGACAATAACATATAAAGAACCGGACACTGGCAATGAAATTTTATTGCAGGCAGAGCCGGAGGATTACAACGGAGAACAAGGCTTACGTATCATTTTTCCTAGCAAAGATTCCTTCGTGATTGTACAAAAAGATGGGTCCTGGAACGTTGTAGACGATGACACCATAAACCCCGAAATAATTGAAGCGATTGGCAAAGCACTTCACCCCTACTCCAGGTACAATAAGCAGAGCTGATCCCAACCTGAAAACCATCTAAATTTTATCTTTATGTACCGGATTTATGAAGATAAAGAGAAAACCTATCCGCTAAAAGGTCCGGCAGACCTGGATCCACTGATGGAGCGCATCGGTAACGCACATTGCGTCCTGCTTGGTGAAGCGTCTCATGGAACCCATGAATATTACAGCTGGCGTACGGCGATCAGCAAACGACTAATTTTAGAAAAAGGTTTTAATTTCATCGCGGTTGAAGGTGACTGGCCCGATTGTTACCGTCTGAACCGCTTCATCAAGGGCCTGGACCATCAGGACAAAAAATCTATAGACCTCCTCCATGAATTTGACCGCTGGCCAACCTGGATGTGGGCAAATTGGGAGATCGAATTACTTATGAACTGGCTAAAAGATTACAACACCAATCTAGAGGCCGAAGAGAAAATCGGCTTTTACGGACTTGACGTGTATAGCCTTTGGGAATCGATGAGATCCATACTTGACTTTCTAGAAAAGACCGATCCTGAGGCTGCCAAATATGCAAAAAAGGCCATTCGCTGTTTTGAACCTTATGGCGAGGATGAGCAGCGCTATGCGCGAGGACAGCTTAGGCTGTCCGACTCTTGTCGTGAGCCACTGATCAGATTACTTTCTGAGGTACGCAAGAATGCAGCTTCTTACGATCATGATCCTGAGGCCGCCCTTAACGCAGAGCAGAATGCACAAATTGCGGTCAATGCCGAAGCGTATTACAGCAATATGGTGAGCTTTAACGACAATACATGGAACATGCGCGACCGGCATATGATGGAAACGCTAAACAGCTTACTTAACTTTCATGGACCGGATGCAAAAACAATAGTCTGGGAACACAATACCCACATCGGCGATGCCCGCTACACAGATATGAAGAAGTCTGGCATGTACAACATCGGGCAGCTGGTTCGGGAAGATCGTGGAGAAAAGGATGTTGTTCTGCTGGGCTTTGGATCCTATTCAGGAACCGTGATCGCTGGCGAAGCATGGGGCGAGCCTATGCAGGTGATGAAAGTGCCAGAGGCGAGACATGGCAGCATTGAGCAGATTCTGCATGATGAATCTGCCGAGGACAAGCTTCTGATCTTTGAAACCCACAGCAAGAAGGAGCGCTTCAATAAGACATTGCCCCATCGGGCAATTGGCGTTGTGTACCATCCGGATTATGAAAGATATGGCAACTATGTACCTACGGTACTTAACTCGAGGTATGATGCCTTTATCTACCTCGATAAAACCCAAGCCCTGCACCCGGTTCATATCACACCAGATGGGCACAAAGTACCCGAGACCTACCCCTTTTCTTTTTGATGTAATCCATAGGTGCGGGTTTGACTTTTGCCAATCGCTTGCTCAGGCATTATTGGCTTCTAATCAGCTTGGATACATCTAAAACTCACACAAGGTTCAAACAGGGCCTAAACAGGGATCACAAAGGGCCCATACAGGGCTAAATGCCGTGTATACTCCTTGTATGAGCCGGGCTAGATCCCTGATGGTAGAGGAGCTGAATTCAAGCTTTCATCAAGCAGGCTATAGCCTCGACAAGGAGTGTAATACATCAAGAAATGGATAAAAGATATTCATTGCGTAACAGTGCCATTCTCTAACTTACGCCCATGAATAAGTTCATTATCAGCATTCTCTTTGTTTTGGGATTTCAGAGCCTTCGTGCAGAAATTAAACTGCCTGCACTAGTTGGGAGCCATATGGTTTTACAACGTGAAAAGCCAATTCACATCTGGGGCTTTGCAAGTCCGAAGGAAAGAGTCACAATAACTTTTAATAATAAATCAATACACATCATAGCCGCAGAAAATGGTAAATGGAACGCTATTCTCCCTAAAATGTCAGCAGGCGGGCCCTACAATATGACGCTAAAGGCTAAGAACACCATTGTTCTTAGTGACATTTTGATCGGCGATGTATGGATTTGTTCCGGACAATCAAATATGGAATTTGCGTTGCAAACTGGGTTAAATGCTTCACAGGAAATTGCAGAAGCCAATTACCCAAATATTCGGCTGTTTACTGTAGACAAAAAGATCGCCTTAAAGCCCGAGCAGGACAGTAAAGGATCCTGGACACCATGCAGTTCGCAAAGCGTCAGATACTTCTCTGCCATAGGGTATTTTTTTGGAAGAAAGATCCAGAAAGACCTAAATATTCCAATTGGACTAATCAACTCTAGCTGGGGCGGTACCGTGGTTGAAAGCTGGATAAGTCAGGAAGGCCTTGTAGAGGAACCCAGCTTTGGCAAAAAGGCAGCTACGGTTTCTACTTTCGACACGGCTGGCTACAACAAGGTACACCGGCAAATGGATGAAGATTGGGTAAGAAAATTCAACCAACAAGATGAAGGGTTTAAAAATGGTGCTTACATCTGGGCAAACGAATCTATAGACGAATGGAAAAACATACCATTGCCGAATGGCTGGGAGTTTAGCGGACTTGCAGATCTCTTGGATCTGGATGGAATTGTTTGGTTTAGCAAAGAGATTGAGCTAAACGAGGAGGAGCTGACGGGAACTGGTATTTTAAGCCTCGGCGTTATACAAAACTCAGACATCAGCTTTGTAAATGGCCAGAAAGTCGGACAAACACCTGATGTTTGGGGCAGGAAGAGAAGTTATACGATTCCTTCAGGCTTACTAAGAAAGGGCAAAAACAGGATTACTGTTCGTGTGGAAAATTACGGAGGTGATGGTGGTTTCAGCAATACACCTGAGGAATTTTACATGCAAACAGGAAACACGAAACATGCTTTATCGGGTACCTGGCAGTACAGAATCGGTTATAAACAGACGTTGAATGATAGACCGGAAAAGGAGATCGGACCGAATACATTGCCAACCTTGATGTATAATAATATGATCAATCCATTAATCAACTACGGAATAAAAGGTGTGCTCTGGTATCAGGGGGAATCAAACTGGGATCGCGCATTCCAATACCGCAGCCTTTTCCCGATGATGATAAACGACTGGCGTAAGAAGTTTCGTCAGGGAGATTTTCCATTCTTGTACGTCCAGTTGGCCAATTACCACCAAAAAGCTGATTCTCCCGGCGATTCCTATTGGGCAGAAGTTCGTGAAGCACAAACTCTTGCCTTGAAAACAAAAAATACAGGTATGACAACCGCGATTGACGTAGGTGATGCGGCCAACATCCATCCTAAAAACAAGCAAACTGTAGGTTTAAGACTTGCCTTGCTTGCAGAACAAACAGTCTACCATTTACCTGTTAAAGCTTTGCACCCGGTATTTGAGAAGTTTAAAACAGAAGGACAAACCATTAGCCTTACCATCAAGAATTCTGACGGGATCCTAAAGACATCAAACGGACAAAAGCCTGGAAATTTCCAGATCGCTGGTGCAGATCATAAGTTTTACTGGGCAACAGCCGAAATTACAGGTCCAAACACAATTAAAGTTTCTAACCCGAAGGTACTTCTGCCCGTATCCGTACGCTATGCCTGGGAGGATAATCCAGTAGATGCAAATGTTGTAAACAGAGAAAACCTTCCCATGCTACCGTTTAGAACAGACAGCTGGAAAGGTTTCACAGATAATAATAAGTAAAAGTTATTCCTTAATACGGCGAATTAGTTCTATGCATGCCCGACTGTTGTGGTACGGGCATTTCCATAGACCTACCTTATCCTCGTTTTCCATGAGGCTACCATCTTCGCCGATTCCCCAAAACCACTCTCCATTTTTCTTGTCAAGAATATGAGCCTGTACAAAGTTCCAGCAATTTAGAGATGCGTCCAGAAAGCGTGGATCCTGACTTACCTGCCAGGCATTATAAAAACCAACCATAGCTTCGGCCTGTACCCACCAATGTTTTTCTTTGATGGTGCGCCCAAGGGCAGGTTCCTGTTCGTACCAAAGGCCTCCATCCGGATCTACACCAGCCAAAGACGCCTCTGCCATTTTAACTGCAAGCGATTTGATTCCATTCAACAACTCCGGTTCATCAACTACCTCTGCTGCTTCCTGCAGTAACCAGGAGGCTTCAATATCGTGCCCGTAAGAGATAACATCTGATTTCCTGTTCCAATCCTCATCGAAAAAAAGGATCATCCTCGCCGTTTCTGCGTCTACGATATACCGGCTAAAATCTTCAATCAGCGCGATTATGCGATTTTTGAGATCTTCATCGGGCCAAATGCGGTAAAGGTTCGTAAAAGCCTCCAGGATATGCAGATGGGTGTTCATGGTTTTTTTTTCATTTGCATCCTTATCGCTGAGGCGCAAATCATCCAGCGCTTCCCACTCGCGATTGAAAGCTTCAAAATAGCCGCCACGATCGGCATCATAGCTGTATTTTACCAGATCCCGGTACAACGCAATGGCATGATCCTTAACAACATCATAGCCACGCGCCATAAAGTATTCGCTCAAGGCATAAATGGTAAACGCAACAGCATAAACCTGCTTCTTGGTATCGTTTGGTTTACCCTGATAGTCAACCGTCCAGTAAACACCTCCAAAATCTGAGTCGATGAAATGAGCCGCAAGGTAATCGTACGCCCGATCAGCAAGGGCTAGATCATAGGTTTTATCCAGATTATAAGCAGCTGAGAAGGACCATAAAATCCGTGAATTTAAAACCGAACCTTTATCTGCAAACTCCTCAGCTATATTATCATTTGATATCTTACCCAAAAAGCCACCATGGACTAAATCAAGCGTATAGGTGCTCCAATACTTAATGATGTTGTTTAGTTCAGACTCCAGTTCCTGTAGGTACTGAGTCTCCTTGCTCCTAGTATTTACCTCCATGGCAGCATCCACTTATTGTTCCTGAAATATACCGCTTTCTAAAGAAAAGCGTTTGTTGTCATCAACGATTTTATTGATCGACTGAACAGATGTAGCCGATCTTAAACCATCCTCAGGCGTGTTAATCACGTAATCCATCAACTGCTCTATAGTACTGGTTGCTACATGCATTCTTGTGTCAGATGAAGCATAATAGATAAACACTTTGCCATCCTCATCCTTGATCCAGCCATTTGCAAAGACTACGTTTGATACGTCGCCAATTCGCTCTTCCCCCATTGGCGCTATAAAATACCCAGCCGGCTTGTGAATGACCTTGGTTAAGTCCTGCAGGTCTGTCATAAACATATACAATACATAACGTAAGCCAGCAGCGGTGTTCCTAACGCCATGTGCCAGGTGTAACCAGCCCTTTTCCGTCTTAATCGGTTCCGGGCCGAGACCATTTTTAGCCTCATACACGGTATGATACTGCTTATTATCAACTATAATTTCTTTTGTGATCACGGCGTTCTCAATGCTGGCGCTTAAACCGAAGCCAATCCCTCCGCCGGTTCCTGATTCAATGAATCCATCTTGCGGACGCGTGTAAAAACCATACATACCCTCAACAAATTCAGGGTGTAATACCACGTTCCGCTGTTGCGGAGATGGGGTTTTTAAATCTGGCAGACGTTCCCAAATTTTCAGGTCTTTTGTACGTACAATGCCGCATTGCGCAATAGCCATCGACTGGTCTGTTGCAGGTGCGGCAGGGTCTTTCCGCTCTGTACAGAATAAACCATAAATCCAGCCATCTTCATGTTGGATTACACGCATGTCATAAACGTTTGTATCGGGTTCTTCAGTTTCCGGTAATGCAACAGGTTTTTCCCAGAACTGGAAGTTATCAATACCGTTGGGACTTTCTGCCACAGCAAAGAACGACTTTCTATCTAGTGCTTCCACCCTGGCAACAAGCAGGTATTTTCCGTCAAGTTTTATGGCTCCGGCATTAAAAACTGCATTGATTCCGATCCGTTCCATAAGAAACGGGTTTGTTTCGGGATTAAAATCATACCTCCAGGTTAATGGTGCATGCGCCGCAGTAAGCACCGGGTGTTCATACCTGTTGTATACGCCATTGCTTTCTGCAATTTTTGCGTTCGGTAACTTGATGAAAGCTGCATGTGCTTCTTGCAACTTCTGCAGTCTTTTGTTAAAATCTATCATTTGTTCTATAAACTATCTTAATCTTCTAATTTGTCCCACCATGTTCTTTTCAACACGGCAATGATTACTGCGAGGACCGCAAGGGTGATCCACAATGGAGTATGCATACTCAAAATAAAGTACATTGGTAAGATGGTTAGACAGAGCTGCGCAATAATTCCCAAAACCACATTGAACATGTCCAGCTTAAATCGATTGTTCGCTACGAATGTTGGGTCTTCGGCTACGACCAGGTTGTGAACTGGCGTCCAGAAACCCCATGGCCTAACCGTCTTATAAAAAGACTTAAGTACCGCCTCCTCTGTTGCTGGAGCTGCATACGTTCCAATTATACTTCCAGAAAGCGACAGCAGGAATAAGGCTGGCCACCAGTAGAGCGGCAGTCCAACGGTAACGTAGGGCATAACCAGTGCCGCTACAATTCCAACAGCCATTCCCCAGAAAAAGCCATTGGCATTGAAACGCCACCAAAACCACTTGAGGCAGTTTGCAGCTACATAACCTCCATAAAGACCGCCCACTATCCATTGCAAAATATCGTTTACATTTCTGGCGAAAAAGCCCAATGCAATTCCAATAATAACCACCAGAATGCCGACGATATAATTCATTGAGATGATCTTTTTTGTACTCGCAGTAGGATTAATATATTTAAGGTATATATCATTAACGATATAGGCCTGCGCTGCATTCAGGGTACCGCTAAATGTACCCATAAACGCACCCAACAATCCTGTAAGGACCAATCCAAGTACCCCGACCGGCAGAAAATTATTGATTGTTGCCGGTAAAATCCTTTCGAAGTCCGTAATGCCATCCGGTCCTTTTAAATGCAGCTGATTGTAGTACAGCAGTGCTAGTACCGTTAAGCCGATAACCATGGAATACCGAATGGGCAGTAATATGATGCTTACAAAGCCGGTCATTTTACTTGCATCTTTCGGGCTACGGGTACTTAGAACTTTCTGCATGTCATAGTTTGGTGCCGGGCCGGCCAGGGAAGCAAACACACCTTTTAGCAACATCATTCCGAAAAACAAGCTAAACAAGCTAAAACCATCGTCGGCAATTTTCTTGTTCGCATCCGCAGCAATGCGGCTCCAGTCGAGATCCAGCTTCCATCCAAAGAATGGGTTGTCCCAACCTTTTGGCACATTAAGCGTGTTACCTTTTAAATGAGTCATTGCAATGACCGCAATTGCAATACAGGCAACCGTCATGATCGCATACTTAATCATGTCACCAAGTACAATACTGTGCATACCGCCGAGAATGGAATAAAACATTGCAAACAGGGTAAAAACGATTCCGTATACGTGTGGTACATAAGCCGCTGGTACGTCAAAGGGTACATAACCTTTGACCACATCCCATGGGATAAAAATTTCCATGAACTTACCCAGTCCTATAAATCCATAGGCAAGGAAACCAAAGCAGCTAAGCAAGGCAAAGGCAATAACTACAATGTGTGAAGCTCTAACCCCTTTACCCGTTAGTCCAAACCTGGTTTGCAGCCATTCTGCTCCTGTATTTGCGTTACTTCGACGGAGCCACTTGCTTAAAAACATCATCATGAAAACTTGATTGAAGACTGGCCAAAGCCATGGAATCCAGATGCTTTTCAAACCGTAAACGAAACAAAGTGCCACCATCCACATGGTTCCGCTGATGTCGAACATATCTGAAGCATCACTCAGTCCGAGTTTATACCAAGGCAGCGACTTACCGCCCAGCATGTAACTTTCCTTATTCTGCTTCGCTTTCTTTCGGTACCAGAACCCAATAAAAATCATGGTTGCGAGATAAAGCAACAGAATAGAGATATCGATAAGTTGTAATTTCATATTTAATTCTTGCGGTGTTTATATGCTATGAACTAGCAAAGTCTATTTTGCTGTTTGATAAAATGTATGCTGGATATCATTTAAGAACAGCGTTTGAGGGTCGTTGAAAAAGTTGAGGAAATCAGGAACACTGCTATGCCCAGGATATGGCGCATAAAAATGACCGGTATGCGCGTTTCGCCAAACCATTAAGTAGGAAATCTTCGATGCCATTGGGTCGGACTTGATCATTTTCAGCAACGTGGTGAACCAAACGTTTTCAGGGATCTTCTCCAAACCGGTCTCAGTTAATGCCGCTACCTTGTTTTTCGATATCGCATAAGATGCGATCTGCGCAAGTGCTTTGACGCCCAACTTCATGCTTGTGGTGTCTTTAATGTCTTTAAACTCCCAGTAGTCATCGTAACCTAGAACATCTACATAGTTGTCTCCGGGATAACGTTCCAGATAATTGTCGAAATTACCTGAAATCCGATCAGGGGAATACGCGTACAAAACATTATGTAGCTGCTTTTTATCTCTAAAGTAATGAATGGTGAATTGCCATAGTGCTTTAAACTCATCTGTGCTGCAGAACGGTTTGCCCCACCAGAACCAATTGCCGGTATGCTCATGAAATGGTCTGAAAATAACGGGAACGGCTTGACCATTCTTAGTTTTAAGAGAACCGATAAAATCAGCAATATGATCCAAGGCCTTAACAAAAGACTCATGGTTTGCGCCCCCGGGAAGTATAGCTGTAACACAGCGCGTGGTATCGTAAAAGTTTTTCCCTGTTACGAAGTTCTGCATGTGCCAACTTAGCGTATTTACTCCGCCCTTAAGATAGGCTTCAATGCAAAGCTTTCTAATTCGTTCTGCATTTTTGCTTAGGTTGGCTTCTGAATCATCTTTTGCAACCCCCTCCAAATCCCAACCGAATAAGGCAGGATGAGATCCTGTTACAGATTTGACGTCGCTTCGGTCTGAATCTCCGGTCCATCCTACCCCGTACATGCTTGCATCCTGCTGTCCGAATAGGAAACCTTTGCCTGCAGTTCGTTTCAAATTATAAAATAATGCCTTGGTTTCCCTGCTGGCTTTTTTGTCGACCGTATTGTTTTTGGCAATGCCTTGATTTACAATTCTGCTGCTGCAGGAACAAATGAGGAACAGTGGTATTAGCAGTGCAGGAAGTCTTCGTATAATTTTAAAAATCATTACTTATAGAGTTTGTATTGACTTGCTTTCTTTTGGAACATCAGCTTGTCTAGATTATAAAAGTTAATGAAGTCCGCTGCTGAGGTCTGTCCCTTATACGGGGCGAAGTAATGATTATCTTTCTCAACAGGACGAAAGCCGACATTTCTCCAAGGCATAATGTAAGAGACCTTATAGTCTTTCATCCCTTCCCATAATACTTTAGTCCACCAGTTTGCATCTGGAATCTCCAGGTATCCAAGTTCCGCTATTGCCATGATCTTACCATGTTCTTCAGCAATTTTCTGTTGTATGGCAAGTTTAGATTGAAGGTCTTTTGAAAAAGCAGCTCCATTGGAAACCGGCCCATATTGGTAGGCATCAAAACTTAGAATATCGATATAGTTATCTCCGGGATATCGCTCCAGATAATCCGATGTAGATTTGAAATCGGAAACATTATACACATAGATCAGGTTGTGAATCCCTTTTGATTTCTTTAGATAATCTTCTGTAAAGCGGTAAAGTGCGATATAGTCTGCAGGGGAACATTCATTCTTACCCCACCAGAACCAGCTGCCGGTAAGTTCATGATAAGGCCTGAAGAGGATTGGAATTGCTTTTCCATCTGTGCCTTTCAGGTCAGCCATAAATACAGCTACCTTGTCTAGCCAGGTTTTATATAGCTGGTGTTTAACGCCCCCGGGAAGTATGGAAGGAACAGTTGTTGAAGTGGTGTCCCAGGCGGTTTTTCCGTTTAATGGGTTGTCTAAGTGCCAGCTGATGGTGTTAACAGTACCCATATCATAAGCCTTCCGAATAAATTCTTTCATTTTACCAAAAGATACACCGTCTATGTTTTCCGTTTTATCCTTTTCAATTCCGGAGATGTCCCAGCCGAACATCGAAGGATAATCTCCAGTTAACTCTTTAATGTCACTCCGGTTCTTTTCATATTTCCAACCAATGCCATAGGCAAGATCGTCCTGGTGCCCGAATAATACGGATTTACCCAAAAGACTAAATAGGTTCTTGTAAAGCTTTTTGGTTTGTGTTGTTGCCTTTATGTCCGCCTGCTGCCCGTAGCTTGGGTAACAATGGATGGATAAAAACAACAGGATGGCCAGCCACCTGAATACGGGTTGGATGTTCATGTTCATACAGTTGATCTGGTCTATTATAAGTGCAACTAAATTAGGCATCAATCTCACGACACAGTAATACTATTTTAACCAATTCACATAGATTAATCGACCATACACCATATATTGTTGCGCTGGATCGCGAAAAACGATTATATTTATAAAAGTGTATTGATGCTTTTTTACAGAGACAACAATACAAACCAACCATTGGATTGTATGAACAACATCATTAAAGAAATAACGCCATTAACGCAAAGCGACTGCTTTACGATATTTTCAAGAGTAAAACATGAATTCAATTTTCCATTGCATTTTCATGAAGATTATGAGTTGAACCTGGTTATAAATGCAAAGGGTGCAAGGCGGATTGTAGGCGACAATGTTGAAGATATCAACGATATAGACCTGGTACTAATCGGACCGAACTTGTCACATGTTTGGCTTACCCACAACTGCAAACGCGAGGAAATAACAGAGGTGACGATTCAATGGCACAAAGATCTATTTGACGACAAACTGCTGAAGAGAAATCAACTGGCATTCATTAGGAGGATGTTCGAACGCTCGGCACGCGGCATTTTGTTCCCGAAGGAAACGGCACAACTTGTTTCCAAAAGGCTACTTGCGATCAATCAAATGCAGGGCTTCGATTCTGTATTGGAACTTATGAGTATTCTGCACCAGCTTTCTACCTCTAAGTCTATGCGGCTCTTATCGGATGTTAGCTTTAATAACGACCAACTGTTTAATTATAACAGTCGCCGGATCGACAAGGCTTATGAATTTATGAACGCAAATTTTCATAAGCCTGTTTCTTTAAAGGACATCTCTAAATTGGTAAGCATGACTGAGGTGTCGTTCAGCAGGTTCATCAAAAAGCGAACTGGGAATACGTTTATAGACAGCTTAAACGAAATTCGATTGGGGCATGCAACCAAAATGCTCATAGAGACTACACATTCTATTGCTGAGATATCGTACAACTGCGGCTTCAACAACATTTCAAATTTCAATCGTTTCTTTAAAAAGAAAAAGCAGTGTACCCCTAAGGAATTCAGGGAAAATTATTCCGGAACGAGGGTTTTCATTTAAACCTCATTCCGGATCAATTTATTTCTCTAGCTGCATCATCAAAATATCATGTGCAGGTAGCTTTGCTGTCAATGAAGACTTTGTAGTGCCAGAAGCTTTATTGGTCCAAAGGTTCTTTAATTTATATACCTGTTGCTGTGAATTCAGGTCTTTCTTAAATATTTCATCTTTAACAGTTTCAGCCTTCCAATCGAAGTTGATCTTTTTGACGTTTTTAGACCTATTTAGAAAAGCTACAGCCCATTTGCCTTGATTTAGAGGCTTGAACCAGATCTCTACGCTATCGCGAACGGCATATTTGAAGCCCTGAATCCCCAGAACATCCTGGTTAACAGCAATTACATTTTTGTTATTAAGGACAGCTTTGGTCTCTTGATTCATATTGCGTAGGTCATTTCCGGCAATTAGTGGCGCAGCAATCATGGCCCACATAGAAAAATGCGCACGATCTTCAGAAGGTGTTAATTTTCCATTACCGATCTCGAGCATATCCGGATCATTCCAGTGCCCCGGACCTGCATATTTCCGTAATCCCTCCTGCTTGTCAAGGATCTGCATTACGCCCCAGGCTTTCCATGTACCGTTGTCCTCTATACAATCGAAACAGTTGTATATGTCGCCAGTGGTACGCCATAGGTGCCCAACTTCAGGGCCCCATGCCCATGGTTTATCTGTTCCCCATTCACAAATACTTAAAACCATCGGCCTTCCTGCCTTGCGCAGCGCGGCAGTGATTGTCTTGTACGCGCCTTCTGCCTTTAAGCCGTCTGTATTACACCAATCGTATTTCAAATAATCTATGCCCCAGCTTGCATAGGTTTTTGCATCTTGAAATTCAAAACCTCGGCTACCTGGACGGCCGCCGCAGGTTTGAGATCCGGCGTCTGAGTAAATTCCCATCTTTAAACCTTTCGAATGAATGTAATCAGCTAGGGCCTTCATTCCGGATGGAAAACGTTTGGGATCTTCGTGTATGAAACCCAGGCTATCTCTTTCCCCGTGCCAGCAATCGTCAATATTAATGTACGTGTATCCGGCATCTCTCATTCCAGAACTCACCATTGCATCAGCAGTCTGACGAATTAAGCCTTCATCTACATTACAGGCAAACTTGTTCCAGCTATTCCAACCCATTGGGGGTGTCATGGCGAGGTTGTCAAATTTCTTGTAATTTTGGACGTAATTATTTCCTTGAGCGGATGCGCTCAGCCCGGAGGCGGAGATCAACAATGCCGCAATTAAGTTTTTCATAGGTATTAATTTAATCTGTTCAACTGATTTCTAATGTATAATCCTGCAGGTGTTAAATCCCCAGTTGACCAATGGCCCTTTACAGAAGCACCAGGATTGAGGATTGCAGTAGTTTCTTTCTTGTCCGTTATGTTCCAGTTTGCCCAGCTCAACTGATTTGCTTCCATCCAATTTAGCCATTTTGTAGTTAAAGCGACGTTAAATTCGCCATCACCATTTGCTTCTCCTACTCCCCATTCAGTGACAAATAGGGGTAACTTCAATTTCAAAGCTTCGTCAGCCTTTGCCATCAGATGCTCCTGGTGACCTGGATCTGATGCATAAAAGTGAAAAGAATAAGCAACGTTGCTTACCCCCTGGATTGGATCTTTGGCTGCGACATCAACATCCTGATCCCAGCTTGGACTACCCACAACGATGATATTATCCTTGTCATTCTTCCTGATCTCTGCTATAACTTGTTCCGCATAATTTTTTATAATACTCCAGTCTATTCGCTCAGGTTCGTTCCAGATTTCATAGATCACATTCGGAACACCAGTATAGCGTTTTGACATCTTCGCAAAAAAAGCTTTTGATTGTACCAGGTTTTTATTTGCATGGTGATCATGCCAGTCAATGAGTACATACAAGCCTTTGCTAATCGCCGCATCAATAATCTTAGTTACGAGTTGCTCCTGCCCCATGGGATCCTGCAAGTATCCGCTGTCCGGCTCTACCGCCATTGAAACACGGAGTAAGTTAATCTTGAAATCTGCTTTCAACCAGCTTACGACATCTGGGTTGTAATATTTGCGTCCAGCCCAAATGCTCCAAGACAGGCTAATGCCTCGCAGTTGTGCTGGCTGTCCCTGCTGATTCAGCAACTTACCATCTATAACCTTCAACGGAGAAACTCCAGCGTTCCGGGGTTTCACCTGAGCCTCGCTCTTTAAAAATCCAGTGGACATGGCTACACAAACCAAAGCAGCGTAGAACTTGATCATTCTTGTTTTTTTCATTGTTTGTTATTTTATCTGGTACATGGAAGGAAGTTTGTCTCCGAAAAGCACATATCCATCATTTTTGAACTTAAGTAAATCAGCAGCAGCGGGATGTCCGGGAAATGGGGTCCAATAGGCATCTTTTGTATTTGCCCAAACTAAAGCATAAGCGAATTCTACTCCTTGACTCTTGAGTGATTTCAATAATTGTTGAGTAAACCAATCAGATTTAGATACGTTCTGCAACCCTGTTTCTGTAAGGGCAGCCAGCTTGTTGTGGTTCTTGGCGTAGTCGGAAACAATGCGGAATTTCGATGCAGCAACCTCAGGGGAGGCTGATTTCATGTCTTCATAGTTATCGGTTCCGAGCAGATCTACGTATGCATCACCTGGATAATAGTTCATGTACTGAGCCTCAGAAGTAAAATTGCGGTCAGGAGACCATGCGTAGATAAAGTTATGGACCCCTAAATTGTCGCGCAGGTAAGTGACAGTGTATTGGTATAAGGCAATGTATTGGGCTGAAGTACTGTGACCGTTACCCCACCAGAACCAATTGCCATCCATCTCATGAAAAGGCCTGAAGATAATTGGAATCAACTTTCCATCTGCACCAACAAGAGTTTTGGCGTAATCGGCAATCGTTTTTAATGAATTATTAAATGTCGTATTCTCAGAACCACCTGGTAGAATTTTGCTAACGGCTTCTACTGGCGAGTCCGCCCAGTAGAAACTGGCTTTACTTACAGGATTGGCGTAATGCCAACAATAGGTATTAATACCACCACGATTGTACGCTTCGATGGTTAAGGTGCGTGCAGTGGATTTCTCGTAATCAAACCAGGCACCCGTTGCAAAATTGGCGATATGCAGAAAGTCGTGTCCATAAACCGCCGGATACGCACCGGTAATTGCTTTAACATCGCTTTTATCAAACGCAACGTCAGAGAATTGTTGTTCATTTGCCCATTGGCCGGAAGCATTTGTAACTCCACGTTTTGTATCATCTTGATGACCAAAAAGCACATTGGTTTTCGCAACCTTCTGTAGGTTGTAGAATAAGGCTGCAGTTTCATCTGTTGCGCCCTTGTCTACAAGCCAGCTTTTAGCCGTAGCCATTGTTGGAGCCGCCACCGTAATTACAGGTGCCGGAACAATGGGCGCTACGACAGGCGTAATAGCGCCCTTTTTACAGCCTGAAACATGCATCGCTAACAACAAGCTTAAGGAAAATAACATTCGATTATTGAACTGCATGTTTTTTATTTAAGGTATAAAAAAACCTGGCCTGTAGTCAATAATGACTGCAGACCAGGTTAACAAATTTTAGAATTACTACTTTACAAATACAAGATCATCAAGATAGAATGATTCATCCTGCGCATCTGGGCCCTTGATCCAGAAGCCCATTTGGTTGTACGGGCTACCATTATGCCAAAGGTCAAGGGAGGCCAATGGAATTTTATAATACGTCCATACATTAGCAGGAACAACAATTGGAGCAGACTGGTCGGAGTTGCCATAACCACCTGCCCGTTTATCAGCTGTTATATACAATGTATATTCAACTGAACCACCTTTTAAATAGAAAGATAAATATTTATAGTCTGTTGTTAATGGCATACCGGTAGCCCAGTTTGCAACACCATTTGCGCTCCAGTTTCCTTTAGCATAGGTTAACTTCAAAGATTTGCTGCCTGTTTTTACAGCTTCGCCTGATACCTCGCCTTTACCCCAGAAGTTTCCAGACCAACCATTGTTATAGTCGTCTGTAAAAAACTTATAAGTGTTGTCCAGGTTGACAAACTCCTGTGTACTGGCCGCTTGTCCAGAAGGGTAAGTAAACACCAGTTTGGCTGAATTAACCGTTGTTGACGGCATTTTTAGCGTCAACTTTGTATCTTCTTTGGCAACGATGGTTGCCTGTGCGTTGGTACCTTGAAGGTTAACCCCCGTTACAGAACCCAGGCCGATACCAGTTAATACAACTTGTGATCCTTCAGAAAAGTTTAGTGTTGAAACCTCTGAAACCGTTGGAGGAGGCAATAGAATACCGAACTTGAATTCTGCCATGCCGTTCAAAGTTGTAACCTGAAGTATATTACTCTGAGTCGGACCAGCCGGAGCATCTTTTGGAATGCTTAATAAGATGGTGCTATCTGTACCCAATGCCTTGTTAAAATATACAGAGGCACCGTTAAAGGTAACTGTAGTAACACTTGTAAAATTACTTCCAATGATGGCATACATATTCTGAAGCTTACCCTCCGTAGTTGTAGAGTCAAATGCAACCGTCTGTGGCGTTGTATTAGCAAATGTATTTGTTGTCGCTTTTCTGTTAGCATCGTAAGTAACGATCGTAGTAGTTAATGTGCTATCTACGAATGTTTTACTAACTGTTCTAACTCGTGTAATTACAGGAGCTCCGCTGCCACCTTCGTTCTTATCCTTTTTACAGGCTGCGAGACTTATTCCTAACAGAATGGATAATACCAAGAAGATCCTGTTTTGTCTATTTATGATAGTTTTCATTGCTTAAATTTTTTGTCTTGTAAATGGTTTGCTTTTAATAACCTGATATTTTCTTATTTGAACACGTAAGGTACAGGGGGCTGTAGTAATGCCGGATCGTTCGCTACTTCTGTTGCAGGATAAGGGTATAAGAAATCAGAATTTTTCGGCGTAAAATAACCATTGCCATTGCGTTTAGGTGGAGTGTCGGTATTTGAATCTCCCCTATCTTGTTTGCTGATAATTGCAATTGCCTTAGGGTGGTTTGCAGAGTTGAAACCATCAATACGACATAAATCAAACCAATAATCACCTTCAATCGCAAACTCCATACGTCTTTCGTGTAGGATATCTGCAAAGGTTATTGTGGTTTTCGGCGCAAGACCTGCTCTTTGTCTTATTGTGTTGAAGTAGTTCAATGCAGTTGCATCAGCTGTGCTTGCTGTAAGTGGAAGACCAGTGGCACTGGCACCTGCAGAGCTACCCAAAATAGACTCAGCAGCAATCAAATACATATCTGCCAAACGCAACATGTAAGTATTCATACCAGTCGACTGGAAAGCACTTTTCCCACCATTATCTGCTGGAGATCCAACAACATATTTCTTTATCTGTGAATGTGTACCTTGAGAACTAGCATTTGCTGGTACGGTATAACCACCACCTGCTATATTGATTTCGGGATAATAGTCACCAGGCAACATCACTGTAGGTTTTCTTCTTGCATCACCTGGCTCGTAGGCATCTAACAAATCGAAGGTTGGAGCCAGTACACCGTAACCGTCTCCAGTTTGTGTGATTTCGCTGCTATAAGCCAAAGATGCCTG
Organism: Pedobacter sp.; assembly: GCA_028287885.1. Classification (GTDB taxonomy): domain Bacteria; phylum Bacteroidota; class Bacteroidia; order Sphingobacteriales; family Sphingobacteriaceae; genus Pedobacter. Next base: position 6,310 of record JAQBOT010000396.1, on the reverse strand, counting down.
AACGCCATTACCGAAGCCATAACCACCTGTAGCAAGCCACTGTAATGCTATTATGGATTCTTTGTTGTTGTTATTTGCTGTTTTAAATAGATCAGCATACGTTTTGCCGGCTACATCTACCCCAAGTAATCCAAATTCATGACTGTTAATAACCAATTCTGCTTGCTTACGTGCATTTTCATAATCCTGCATGTACAAGTACACTTTAGCAAGCAAGGCTGATGCGGATCCACTTGAAACATGGCCGGTTCCGGCTACATTCGGGGTACAGTTTGCTTCTCCAAATTTCAAGTCATTGATGATAAAGGTATATACATCTGTTACTGGGTTTACTGGAACTGTTGAAGGGCTACCAACAAAGTCCAAGGGATTCTCAATGATTGGCACATTACCAAAAATTCGCACAAGGTGAAAATAAGCAAGTGCACGTAAAACATGAGCTTCACCCAATGCATTGTTTACTACCGGTCTAGGTACCGAGGCAGGCACAGTTGGTAAGTTGTAAAGTACCGCATTTGATTGTGCTATAACAGTGAACAATGAATTCCAGGCAGCACTTAACTCGAAGTTGCCGTTAGGGACAGAAAAGTTGCCGAATGCCTTAACATCATCCGAACCACTACGTCCGTTACCACTTGCAAGTTCAGTTATTGCCCAGCTTACCTTTGTATTCCAGCCGAACCAAGGTGCTGCATAAAGCGCGTTGGTACTGGATTGAACCTGTGAAGGAGTTGTATAGTACCCGCCTACCGTGTACTGGTCTTCAGGTGGTCGGTTAAAGAAGTCTTTTTTGCAACCTGAAGTGGTCATGCCAGCTACAGTTGCCAATGCTATGATATATTTAAATTGAATTTTCATGATTGAGCTTTTAAAATATTAAAACTGTGCATTTATTCCAACTGTCAATGTGCGTGGTATTGGATACCTGCCCATATCTATATTGGTATAAATTGGATTTTGGTTTAGGGAACCAATTTCTGGATCCAGGCCGGAGTACTTAGTGAATACATATAAGTTTTGTCCACTTACATACACGTTAAAGCGGCTTAGCTTCGCCTTGTTAATCCACTTTTCTGGCAAAGTATATCCCAACCTTACATTTTGTACCCTTAAGAAGGAAGCGCTTTCCAGGAACCGGTCTGACATAACCAAGTTGTTGTTGGAAATACCACCTCTTGGTGCAGGGATGTTTGAATTAGAGTTGGTTGGTGTCCAGAAATTTGCTGAAGAAGCAAGTTGGTTGGTGTACAAACCTGATAATCCTGCAATTTGATATTTAAGTGCATTAAGAATCTTACCACCATGTGATCCGTTTAAGAATATAGATAGGTCGAAATTCTTGAAAGTGAAGTTGTTTGTAATACTGTATGTGAAATCTGGGTTTGGATTGCCGAGTGCAACCTGATCATTTGCATCTACTTTTCCGTCACCATCGATGTCTTCGTATTGTAAGTCGCCTAGGTAAATGGAGTTGGCAACTCCAGGATCATTTGTAATTACCGCAGGTGAAGTTCCGCCTGTTACATTCTGTGGGTGTGAAGCTATATATTGAAGATCTGCTTCAGTCCGAATCACACCTTTAACTCTATAACCAAAGAACTGACCTACCGGACCACCTTCAATCGTCTTCGTAACCGGCATGTTCAGGAAACTTGTGTTAATGCTACCAATTAATGCAGGACTGCCGTTTAGTGATTTAACAAGGTTTTTATACTTTGAGAAAATTAGCGTTGTGTTCCACTTGAAAGCTCCGCCTACTAAGTTTCTTGAGTTCAAACTAAATTCAAAGCCTTTGTTCTCGATCTGACCCGCGTTGTAATAAGGAGACTGAATTGCTGCTACTCCTGAATATTCTGCGACTCCACCCAACAAGAAGGCTGGTAATGGCTTTTGAAAAAGGAAGTTTTTAGATGTTTTTACGTAATAGTCGAAACTTGCGTCGATACGGCTATTTAGTAAACTGAAGTCTAGACCTGCTCCCTTTTGAATTGCGGATTCCCAAGTTAAGTCAGCATTAGCAACGTTATTTGTTATAAATCCAGTACCTAAACCGGTTGCAACAGCCTTGATTGAAGAACCGTAAAGATAATTCGGGATATTTTGATTACCTGTCTCACCGTAGTTCAATCTAATTTTAATGTTGTCAACAATCCCTTTTGCTTTTGCCATGAAAGGCTCTTCAGAAAGTCTCCAGGAAAGTGCAACTGCAGGGAAGTAACCTACTTTATGTCCTTCTGCAAACTTGGAAGATTTATCTGAACGAATACTTACCGTTGCACTATATCTGTTGCTATATGTATAGATAGCACGACCTAAGAAAGACTCCATAACCTGGCTGCCTTTATTCTGGTCGATAAGATCAGTTGTTTGATCGCCAAAGCCAAGTGTCTGGATGATGTTACCGCTAGAGAAGTTTTCTATTTTATTTGAAACACCTCCCCAAGTTGATTCCCAAACCTCATAACCGGCAAGACCCGTTAAGCTATGTTTTGTACCGAATGTATGTGAATAATTTAGATATTCTTTCCAGCCCCAGTAGGTACTGTTTGAATTGTATTGGTCTAATCTGGCTGTCTGGTTGCTGAACGCTCCCCACTGGTAAGTTGGCTTAAAAGTCTGAGCCTCATTCCAGCTAAAATCACCGTTTAATTCTGAGTGCAAAGTTAAGTCTTTAAAGAACTTGACGTCTGCGTACATGCTTCCATTAACATTGCTGCTTAATAGCGTGTTTGTTAAGCTTAATGCCTGTGCAACTGGGTTTACTGTGCCTTGCGCTAAACCACCTGCATCAACTGAAGGACCTGCAAACGTACCATCTGCATTGTAAATAGGATTGTCTGGAGCGCTTGACAACGCGTTATATATGATACCTGTATTACTGCCCAGACCTATATTCTGTTGAGTTCTTGCAGCAGCGATGCTGCTTCCTACTTTGAACCAATCCTTTACTTGTCCGTTCACATTGGTACGGAATGAATAGCGTTTGAAATCGCTTCCAATGATCGTTCCTTCTTGCTTTAAATATCCTCCTGACACATAATAGTCAATACCCTCTTTTCCTCCTGATACAGAAAGTTGATGACTTTGTTGAGGAGCTGTCTGGAATATTGCATGCTGCCAATCGGTACCTGAGCCCAATAGGCTAATATCAGAAAACTCTTGTCTTCTCTGCTGGCTAAACTTGTCGGCTAAAACATTCTGCAGGCTTGCAAATTGTCTTAAATCCATCATCTTAAGGAATTTGCCTTGCGTTTGGCTACCTAGATAACCATCGTAGCTAATTTTAGCTGTACCATTTTTACCACGCTTGGTTGTAATAATTACAACACCATTCGCACCGCGGCTACCATAAATCGCAGTCGCAGAAGCATCCTTCAGGATGTCGATAGATTCTATGTCATTTGGATTGATTCTGGAAAGTGGACTTGTACCAGTTTCTTCTTGGCCACCCCCTGTGCGAGTTAATTGTGGTGAACGTCCGTTTCCACTGGTGTTTTTTGCATCGCCCTGGATGGGAACACCATCGATAACGTATAAAGGTTCGCTACCGCCGAAAGATGTAATACCGCGGATGTGAACAGAAGTCGCACTTCCTGGACCGCCGGAGTTCTGAGTGATTGTTACACCAGACGCTTTACCTTGAATTAACTGATCAAGACTTGGTTGTGGAACATTAGCGATGTCTTTTGACAACACAGATGAAATTGAACCATTTACGTCTTGTCTTTTCTGAGTACCATACCCGATAACAACTACATCTGACAAGCTTGTAGCGGAAGATGATAAACGAACATTAATTGTGTTTTTACCATCTACAACGACTTCTTGTGCCGCCATGCCTATGAAAGTAAATACCAAGGTTGTAGAATTTGTTGGTACAGAAATCGAGAACTTTCCATCTGAGTTCGTTGATACTGCGGTTTTTGTGCCTTTAATAGAAACACCTGCGCCCGGCAACGATGTGCCTTTGTCATCATAAACAGTTCCTGTAATTACCCTACTTTGTTTGTTTTGAGCCTGAATCGTGGAGATGGCTACAAAACACAGCAAGAAGAGGCACATTGCTCGTAAAGTTGTATTCATATGATTTAATATTTGGTTGTAAATTATAAGCCAAATTTAATCTCACATTGTATTTCTATTATAATATTATTTTAACCCATGCTAATTCAAATGAGACATAGCTTTGCTGAAAGGCTAGTAATACAAGCAATGCTGCTACATTTCTGCGAATTTCACACTACGAGAAAACTTATACTTTTTTGCTTTCAAAACGTTGGGTTTGTTCAAAGCTGCATAAGATACATGCAGCATTTCTGTAGGCTGTTGAAATTCGAAAGCCTATTTAACACTAGATGAATAAGGGAGTCTGGCTTTTTAAAATCACTCCAACTTAAAGATATCACCTTTAACTCCAACAACGAGAACAAGGTTACCTTGTTTTGCCTTTTTAACAGCATTGAAGTTAAGATCTGATAAGTGCTGCCAGGTAAGGCCACGATCTCTGGAGACATCGACACCTGAAGAACCAACCGCAACGGCCGTGGCGTCGCTTATATAGGCAACTGAGGAACGGTAACCGAACACAGGCATTGTAGGTTTTGTCCAGCTTCTACCTCCATTGCTGGTAATTAAAACATTGTTTTGGTTTTCTTTTTCTTTCAGATAATCTCCGCCAACAACAATACCATTGTTATCACTAGTAAGATCAATAGAAAAGGCACCTGTGCTGTTTACACCTTGCACGATCGGGCATGCATATTTCTCCCAGGAATTACCGTAGTTTTTAGAATAGTAAACATTAGAGACTGAACCACCCGTCACGATCCAGACCTTGCCTTTGCCCATCGCCTTAATAGAGCTTCCACTAGCGGCAAAGCCTGCTTCGCCAAGTTTCATTTCCGGCTTAAGGTTTCCTGAGATGTCTTTCCAACTTGCACCACCGTCTACAGTTTTTAGCAATTGAAGTTTAGAATGAATTGGGTCACCGAAGATAATTCCGGTGTGATTATCCCAGAAATCCATCCCGTCCAGGAAAATAGATGAATCGCGGTTCACATATGCTTGCGTCCAGGACTGTCCTCCATCTTTAGTCACTAATATGAACGCTGGCGATCCTGCATTTACAATGACTGCCTTTTGATCATCAAAAGCCTCTATATCTCTGAAGTCAAGGTTCTCGAATCCTTTTGGCTGAGTCCATTGCCAGTCAGCACCACCATTTACTGTCCTCCCCACGTAGCCATTACTTCCACTCACCCATGCAACACGGACAGAAACAACAGACAACCCTCTTAGGCTTGTGTTGCTGCCGGTAGTCAATTGCTTCAAGCTCAGATCCTGTCCATAGCCCTGAAAAGCAAGCATGACAAGTACAAGTAATATTCTCATTATTTTAACTTTTTCCAGACTTCTGAACGACCTATGATTGAAAGGCCTATATAGCCCCTGATATTTAGATTGCCATCCTTCTTTAATGTAATGTTGCAGCTATATGTTTTTCCAGACTTGGGATCATATATGCTTCCATCTGTCCACTTCTCTCCGTCAAAAACAAAGTCCTTTAGAATTTCCAATCCCTGTACTGGCTTGCTTTGGAGGCTTTCATTTGGATTTTTAACGTCCATCTTAGTTCCGCCAGCTTCATTCTTTGGATTCTTAAGCCATACTATTTTGCCGAAATACTTGCTGTTCTTTTTATAGATATCAACATGTGCTTCGCCGGTAGCATTTACCCATTCTCCAAGAACGGCATCTTTATTTTGCGAAAAAGCAGAAAAACCTACTGTGGTAAACAGCAGGATGAATAGGAATTGTTTCATTAAAGTCTTCAAGTTTGCGTTAGATAGTGTGTTTGTTCTTGGTTTGTTAGGAATGAGAAATCTTTCTTTAATGAATAATTCCATTCAAAACCGCGTAGCGGATTAAAGCAGCTGTATTTTTAGAATTTGTCTTTTCGATAAGACTTTGTCTGTGCCCTTCAATGGTTCTATTACTTAGAAAAAGTTTTTCTGACATCTCACTATTGGTAAGACCGTCGGCAATCAAGTGCAGTACTTCAATTTCACGCATGGAGAATTCGATATTAGAAATGTTATCTGCGATAGAATTGACATTTTTCTGGCTCAACTTTCCAAGCATGTTCATGGATAACTCTGAGCACAAATATTTACCACCGGAGTGTACATGTTTCAAAGAAAAGTTCATCTCGTCTGCACTAACACTTTTCAGCAAATAGCCGGAAGCACCTTCAACGAAAGCCTGCGAAACATATTTCTCATTATCATGCATGGATAAAATCACAACGCGG
>JAQBOT010000383.1 GCA_028287885.1 Pedobacter sp. | reverse complement strand
GATACCGTTCGATTTGTTACCCATCTGGATATTACTTCTGAAATGATAGATCAGGCAATCGACATACTTAAAAATTTACAACCTTAACAGTACGCTATTAATGAGAAAAATCCTAGTTGCCAATCGCGGCGAGATCGCATTGCGCATCATGCGTTCTGCCAGGGAGATGGGCATAAAGACTGTCGCTGTATTTTCGGAGGCGGATCGTGCTGCTTTGCACGTCCGGTACGCAGATGAAGCCATATGCATCGGTCCGGCAGCCTCCAATCAAAGCTACCTGGTGGCCGAGAAGATCATTGCGGCATGTGTAACGACTGGCGCCGACGCCATCCATCCGGGCTACGGATTTTTATCAGAAAATGCGGAGTTTGCCAGGCAGGTTCGCGATGCGGGCTTAACCCTCATTGGTCCGAGTCCAGAAGCTATGGAAATTATGGGCAATAAACTTTCGGCGAAAGCGGCTGCCTTGAAGTACAACATCCCCATGGTTCCTGGTACTGAAGAGGCGATCAAAGATGTTGAAGAAGCCAAACTCCGCGCTATAGAAGTCGGCTTCCCGATTTTAATTAAGGCTGCCGCTGGCGGTGGCGGTAAGGGAATGCGTGTAGTTGATTCTGTTGGTGATTTTGAAGAACAAATGCAGTTGGCCGTTAGTGAAGCTACTTCCGCATTTGGCGATGGATCTGTATTCATCGAGCGTTACGTTTCTTCGCCGCGCCATATAGAAATCCAAGTTCTTGGAGATACTCATGGTAACATTGTTCATCTGTTTGAACGGGAATGTTCCATTCAACGTCGGCACCAGAAAGTTATAGAAGAGGCGCCTTCAAGTATTCTAAGCCCAGAAATCAGATCGCAGATGGGCAAATGTGCGGTTGATGTAGCACGTTCTGTCAACTATGTGGGTGCAGGTACTGTCGAATTTATTCTAGATGAGCAACTTGATTTCTACTTTCTTGAGATGAACACGCGCTTGCAGGTAGAGCACCCAGTTACAGAATTGATCACTGGCTTGGATCTCGTGAAGGAGCAGATCCGGATTGCAAGGGGAGAGGCGTTGTCCTTTAACCAGCAAGATATAACCATGAAGGGCCATGCCATCGAATTGCGGGTTTATGCCGAGGATCCCCTGAACAACTTTCTTCCAGATATTGGAACATTAACCACCTATAAGACCCCAAAAGGAATTGGCATACGTGTGGATGACGGCTTTGAAGAAGGCATGGAAATCCCAATTTACTACGACCCGATGATCGCAAAGCTGATCACTTACGGGAATACACGTCAGGACGCAATAGAACGCATGATCCGCGCGATTGATGAGTATGAGATCACAGGTATCCAAACAACTTTAGGTTTTGGAAAGTTTGTGATGCAGCATGAAGCCTTTCGCAGTGGCAATTTCGATACGCACTTCGTTTCCAAGTATTTTAACACAAGTTCTTTGGTAAACGAGCAAGAAGATGAAGCCTTAATAGCTGCCTTAATATCTGTTATCGATGCAGATAATACCAAATCGTTGCTTAAATCCAATGTTTTGGAGCAGGCTGTAAGTAACTGGCGTAAAAACCGCCTAAAAATAAAATAACTATGTTCACTGGTATAATAGAAACACTCGGATCTGTTAAAAATGTCATTAAAGATCTCGACAACATTCACATCACAATCGAATCAAGTTTAAGCAACGAATTGAAGATCGACCAAAGTGTTGCGCATAATGGCGTTTGTCTCACGGTGGTCCGCTTGGCGGAAAATTCACATACTGTGACAGCGATTCAGGAAACCCTTGATAAAACAAACCTTCAACACTTAAAGGTTGGAAGTCCCGTTAATCTGGAACGTTGCATGCAAATGAACGGCAGACTCGATGGGCATATCGTTCAGGGACATGTAGATCAGGTTGCTACCTGCATAAAGCGGGAAGAGCTGGAAGGCAGCTGGGAATACCGTTTTCAATATGATGCTACTGCGGGCAACGTGACCGTAGAAAAGGGGTCAATCTGCGTAAATGGAATTAGTTTAACAGTTGTAAATTCAGCCGAAAATGAGTTTTCCGTCTTCATAATACCGTATACTTACGAACATACCAACCTTCATGAAGTTCAAGTTGGCAATATCGTAAATCTGGAGTTTGATATCATCGGGAAGTACGTTGCACGTCTCCTGCAAAAATAGATTCGCAGCACGCTGGCGCAATTCTTGTACAACCCTCCATGGTAAACAGAATTAGCGGCTTTGGCAATTTGCGTTTAGGTGTTCCGATAAAACGATATTTACCGTTTTAGATAAAAACTTAAGCAGCATATAACAACGTCAATTATTTTAGTTTATTATAGTTGAATTGAAAAGCTTATTTTTACTTGAACTTTAAACACCCATATGATTATGAAAAAGATAATACTATCAGCACTTTTCCTGTGTATAAGTGCAGCAGCATTTAGCCAGATCCTGCCGAGTTTCCAACTTGGTATTAAAGGAGGGGTCAACCTTTCGAAATTTAGTACAGGTAATTTGCTAAGCAGTGAGAATACTGCTGGCTATTACGCTGGATTTTATGGACGTGTTGGCGCAGCAGGAATCTACTTACAGCCCGAGGTATACTTGGCAGGAAAAAATGCAAACCTTAAAACTACAGATGGTAGTAGCACCAATGAGGTTCGCTTTACCAGCTTAGATGTGCCAGTGCTTATTGGTACTAAAATTGGTGCTGGAGGCGTAGGTTTTCGCTTGAATACTGGTCCAGTGGTATCCTTCCTGTTAAACAAGGAACAGAAGTTTGGCGATGCAGCTAACAGCGCTGTTCATGGCGACTTTAAAGGCCAAGCCTATGCATGGCAATTTGGTGCAGGCTTAGATTTCGGCGGCCTGGGTGTTGACCTTAGGTACGAACAAGGGTTAACTAAACTCGGACAAGGTGGCTATCAAGCGAATCGCCTAAGCGGATTCACCTTAGGTTTGGCTTACAAATTGTTCTAAAAAGAAATTTAAATGGTACTTGAAGGATGAGCATTTAATGTTCATCCTTTTTTGTTTCCAACATATGGAGTTGTTCTTTTTGGTGCTCTCATAAGGTTGGAGGTTCTAACAGCTCAGTAGGTTGGACATTGAATAGTGTCAGTCGGCTGTTCATTCTAGCAACCCTTTACCTCTAGTGGCTGTTGTTAGGCTTCCTCATCCTTTACAACTTCCTTCAGTTCGTAACTAAATGCACCGTCAATAGGGCGGATCTCCGTTCCTTTTGCATCACATAGAATTTTAACAAAGCAAGCGCCGAAATAAAATATAAAAGAGGAGTAGAAGACAAACAGCATGATCAGCACAATTGAACCAGAGGCGCCATAAATGCTACCCACCTTACTCAAAGGCAGCATGATCCTCAAGATATACTTCCCAATGGTAAATAGTATACTTGTTAGCAGACCGCCTACAAAGGCTGATCTCCAGCTCGGCCTGCCGTTCGTTAAAAATCTAAAAAGCACACTGAACCAAACCATAACAATTCCAATAAATAAGAGCTGGTTTAGAACCGCCAGCAGTACCCTGCCCAGGTTTGGTGATGAATTCAGATAAGAAGCAACATAAGCCTGGATGCTATCGGTCAGTACTCCGATTAGAAAAAGTATTCCTGCAAGCAAAATGATGATCATAGACCTTGCGCGTAATTTTAACCCGAACATAAAGCTCGCATGGGGCTTTATACCAATCTGCCAGATTTGATCCATCGAGCTTTTTATTACACTGAAAAGTGTTGTTGCTACAAAAATGAAAAACACGAAACTGATTATTGTTGCCATCCAGTTTTGATCAACATCTCTAATGTTTCTTAAAGTTTGTTTGATCTGAGTGATGCTGCTTTCATCAAGAATAGTTGACAAGCGTTCAAATAGCCGTGCAACAAAAGTTCTTCTGTCTATAAAAAAACCAAACAATCGAATTAAAATGATAAGGATAGGAGGTAAGGCAAAGTTTGTAAAAAAAGCTGTCGCGCCAGCAAGTCGCAAAGGATCATTGTTTTGAAAGAGGCTGAAAGCGGCTCTAAACTGTAAAACAAACTTTTTAATTGTGGGATATATATTTGTATCCATTTTCGTTACCTTATTTGGTGATTCGAAATTAGATAATATCTTTAAAATACCATCTAATACACAAATTTGAGACAGAACTTATCTGCTTGCAATCTCTTTCAACTCCCTGGCATTGTACACCGCGTTCGTGTTTATGTCATTGTTAAAGAATACAAACACCTCATTCACTTGGCTTTCGGCCTGAATAGACTGTGCAAAAGATTCAAGTTCTTCCAAAGAATACTTAGAAGCATACAATTGTTCATTTCCATGAAACCTAAAGTATAATAAAGGCGTGTTTTTGATCAAACCTTCCGGTAGTTCAGGGTGGCTCATTCCACAAAAGCTTACATTCTTCTCTGCGAGCGTACGGAACACCTCCTCGTTCCACCAGCTCTCATGTCGAAATTCCAAAACGTTTGGTAAAGTCAGATCCAGGCTATCTAATATCCGTTGAAGTTTTATGTCGTCATAGTGGTAATTTGGAGGTAACTGGAAAAGATAACAGCCGCATTTTTCCTTTAACCCTTCTTTAACCGTTGCATAGAAGCTGGATATCATTTGTTCCGTGCCATTAAACTTCTTATAATGTGTGATTGCCCTGGGCGCCTTCACGGCGAATCTAAAGTCTGACGGAGATGCGTCGTACCAACTTTGCAGCGCCGGTAAACGCGGAAAGCGATAAAAAGTCACGTTCAATTCCAGGGTCTTGAAATGCTGACAATAAAAATCAAACCACTTGCGTTGCGCCAGCTTTTCAGGATAGAAGGTTCCAATCCAATGTTTATAATGAAAGCCAGAGCATCCGATGTGCCAAGTCGCCATACTTTTTATTCTTAGAACACGCGATTGCTTGTTCTGGTTTTTCATACGGTAACAGGGATGCAAGAATTTAGATGCACATTGATTCGGTTTACCCCAAAGTGCTTAGCTTTGCGGAATAAATGGCTTTCCCGCTGCTTATTAAATTCAATTATAGAAACAATAATGAACAAAGATCTAGAGATTATCAATTATAGCCCAGAGTACAAGGCTCATTTCGAAAGCTTGAATAAAGCATGGCTTGAAAAGCACTTTTGCGTAGAGCCTATCGACAAATATGTGTTGGAAAACCCTGAGGAAGCAATTTTAGAACACGGGGGTGTGATTCTGTTTGCTAAATACCAGGGCAATGTGATCGGTACTGTCGCTTTGAAACTCATTGAGCCAGGTGTGTATGAGATGACCAAAATGGCCGTTGACGAAAGCTTCAGAGGAATAGGCGCAGGTAAAGCTTTGTGTGCTGCAGCAATCGAGAAAGCAAAGTTTATTCATGCAGACCGTTTGATCTTGTACTCAACTACAGTGCTTGAACCTGCAATTTCAATCTATTATAAACTGGGCTTTCAAGAAATACCATTAGAACCCGGCGTATATCAACGTGCAAATATTAAAATGGAATATCCATTATCAGCTTAGAAACAGAAATAAAGAAACTGCCTCATCCACTTTTTTAACACTAAATCTGGGTTGATATCACCGGAAAGGATCACAGACATGTTGTTCGAGACGTAGTATGTTTTGATTTCATGCTATGAATGAAAAGGGAATAAGAACTAGAAAAAGGCAAAAATTGCAATGCCTCCAAAAGTTAGATACTTTGTGGAGGCATTGCAAATCATTCCAGGCTTCTTTCCTACAAGTTACCCCTTAGTTCCTGCTCTCTTTCCAGAGATTCGAACAGAGCCTTAAAGTTTCCCGCGCCAAAAGACTGTGCGCCCTTACGCTGTATAATTTCAAAAAACAATGTTGGTCTGTCTTCCACCGGTTTGGTAAATATTTGAAGCAAATATCCCTCTTCATCACAATCAACCAGAATTCCTAGCGCTTTCAGCTGTTCAATTTCTTCATCAATTGTCCCGACACGTTCCGGCATCATGTTGTAATAGGTCTCAGGTGGAGCCCCTAAAAACTCCACACCCCTGGATTTAAGTTCCCTTACTGTCGATAAAATGTTGTTTGTCGCAACAGCAATGTGTTGAACACCTTCGCCTTCGTAGAATTCAAGATACTCCTCGATCTGAGATTTTTTCTTTCCTTCTGCAGGCTCGTTGATCGGGAATTTAGAAAATCCATTTCCATTACTCATTACTTTACTCATCAAAGCAGAGTATTCCGTGTTGATCTGCTTGTCGTCAAATGAAAGGATGTTCACAAAGCCCATTACATCCTCGTACCACTTCACCGTCTCGTTCATCCTGTTCCAGCCCACATTTCCAACACAATGGTCTATGTACAAAAGACCAGTTTCATTCGGGTTGTAGTCACTTTTCCATTCACGAAAGCCCGGCATAAAAGGACCGTTGTAGTTCTTGCGTTCAATAAACATATGAATCGTTTCGCCATAGGTGTATATCCCAGACATTTTAACCTCACCATGTTCATCAGTTCTGGTCGCCGGTTCCATATAGGGCTTTGCACCCCTTTTTGTGGTTTCTTCGAAGGCACTGTAGGCATCATCCACCCATAAAGCAAGCACTTTCACCCCATCGCCATGCTTTTTTACATGCTCAGAGATCGCACTATCGGATTTTAATGCGGTTGTAAGAACCAGGCGGATCTTACCCTGCTGCAATACATACGAGGAATATTCACGAACTCCGGTTTCCGGACCTGCATAGGCAAGGGATTGAAAGCCAAAGGCAGTCTTATAAAAATGAGCCGCCTGTTTCGCGTTTCCTACATATAGTTCTATATAGTCTGTTCCGTTAATAGGCAGAAAGTCCTGCGCCTGAGCGATCTTTTCTGCAAATGTTTGTGTTGACATATTCTTTGTTTCTTTAATCGTTATTCTACGTTGATCTGCCAGCTTTTGTGGTAACTCTCATCTTCAATATTTACGGCGTCTTCGGTAAGCATCAACGGTCTAAAAGGATCTATCATGACCGCCAATTCCTCGGTTTTCTCTTTACCGATGGATTTCTCTACTGTACCCGGATGTGGACCGTGAGGAATACCACCCGGATGCAAGGTGATCTGACCTCTAACTACACTTTTTCTGCTCATGAAGTCGCCATCTACATAATACAAAACCTCATCACTATCCACGTTGCTGTGGTTGTAGGGTGCAGGGATTGAAAGTGGATGATAATCGTACTTACGGGGCACAAAGGAACAGATTACAAAATTATGCCCTTCAAAGGTTTGGTGCACCGGTGGTGGCTGATGCAACCGACCTGTTATTGGCTCAAAGTCATGGATCGAGAAAGCCCATGGATAATGGAAACCATCCCAGCCAACAAAGTCGAAAGGATGGGTACCGTAGGTATACGGGTACATTAACCCTTGCTTTTTAATCAAAACTTTAAAATCGCCATATTCATCATTCGTCTCCAGATCTTGCGGCCGTCTGATGTCACGTTCACAGTAAGGTGAATGCTCCATCAATTGCCCGTATTCATTGCGGTATCGCTTAGGAGACCTAATCGGACTAAAGCTTTCTACAATAAACAAGCGATTGGTTTCGTCATTGAATTCCATCTGGTAAATGGTGCCGCGCGGAATAACAAGGTAATCTCCATACTTGAAAGTTATCTTTCCAAAACCGGTTTTTAATGTTCCAGTCCCTTCATGAATAAAAATAACTTCATCTGCCTGGCTGTTCTTATAATAATAATCCGTCATAGATTTCCTTGGCGCAGCCAAAGAAATATGCAAATCGCTGTTAACCAGTACTGGCTTTCTGCTTTGCAGATAGTCGTCTTCAGGTTTAATATTAAAACCAATTAAGCTGGTATGTTTTAGGTGTTTTTCCCTGGCAATTTTTGGCTCTACAGAATAAGCCTCTCCCAAAGCCTTAACGATGGTAGGCGGGTGGCAGTGGTAAACAAGGGAATATAGGCTTGAAAATCCTTCCGTAGACACCAATTCCTCCGCATACAACTCGCCGTTTTCTTTACGAAATGCGGTGTGCCGTTTTGGAGGAATTGACCCTAATGTGTGGTAAATAGGCATAAAATTAATTATTTGGTTAGAATAAGTTTAACGATAGTTAGCAGATATCGTTTTTGTTTTGCAAGCTAGGGGTACCTGCTAGATGGAATATTGCGCTAAAATGATCTTCGAAAGCATGGCAGATCTGAATGCTGCCAATGCCTGAAGGGAAATCTGATTTGTATAGGTTAGTATTTTCCTCATTCTGCTTTGCTAAATTAATAATAGTTATTTGATTTCTATTAACAATGCAGTAGTAATATTATAAACAGATTTTTAAATGTTTAATTCTTGTAATTAAAGAACAACTACTTAGATTTATCCCATTCTAACCTAAACATAAATCAGTCGATATGAAGCTAGTTTCTTATAAAACAGAAGATCAAGAGCACCTGGGTGTATTTGTCAACGGACATATTTACAATCTAAACTCCTGTGATAAATTACTGCCTGATGAGATGATCGCATTTTTGCAAGGGGGCGATGTATTGATGGAACGTGCTAAAAAGGTAGATTCACAAATAAAAAGTGGAGAAATAGAACCCAAGGAAGAAGTCTTTTTTGAGTTGCTTGCCCCCGTGCCGCACCCATCTTCCTGCAGAGATGCATATGCTTTCAGACAGCATGTTGCTGCGGCAAGAAGAAATCGTAAGGTAGATATGATTCCTGAATTCGACCAATATCCAATCTTCTATTTTACCAACCACAATGCTGTTCAAGGTCCTGGCGAAATCGAGTGCATGCCAGATCATTTTCAGAAGCTTGATTTTGAGCTTGAAATCGCAGCGGTTATTGGAAGCAAAGGGCGGAACATAAGAGCAGAGGAAGCCGATAATTACATTGCTGGCTTTGTGATCATGAATGATATGAGTGCACGTACCCTTCAAATGGAAGAAATGGTTCTGAACCTTGGGCCGGCAAAAGGCAAGGATTTCTCCACGGTGATCGGCCCATGGCTGGTAACGCCGGATGAACTGGAACAATATAAAACCACTGCTAAGCCGGGCCATATTGGCAACGCTTACAACCTGGAGATGTCATGTTTCGTGAATGGGGTAGAAGTATCCAAAGGCAATACGGCAGACATGGACTGGACCTTTGCTGAAATTATTGAACGCTGTGCCTATGGTGTAGACATTTTACCTGGTGATGTGATTGGTTCTGGTACTGTTGGAACCGGATGTTTCCTGGAACTTAATGGCACCGGCTTGTTTAATGATGCGAACTATACACCACAATGGCTAAAAGATGGCGACATAGTCGAAATGGAGATCACCGGCCTGGGACACCTGCACAATACCATAAGAAAGGCCAATACTGATTTTTCCATCCTGGCGTTAAAGAAATAATGCTGACTATAAAGCCTGCTGAATTAAGTCCGGCGCAATTGCAGAACTATATGCAATATGCAATTGCGCCAAGGCCTATATGCTTTGCCACAACAATCGACCTGGAGGGTAACATCAATCTAAGTCCCTTCAGCTTTTTCAATATGTTTAGTTCAAATCCACCAATTTGTGTGTTCTCACCAGCACGGCGGGTTCGTGACAATACAACTAAGCACACGCTCCAAAATATTCTTGAAGTTAGAGAATGCGTCATTAACATCGTGAACTATGCCATGGTGCAGCAAACCAGCCTCGCCAGTACAGAGTATGCTAAGGGCGTAAACGAGTTTGAAAAAGCAGGCTTAACCATGCTGCCATCAGAATTAGTCAGGCCGCCAAGGGTTGCCGAGGCTCCGGTACAAATGGAGTGTATTGTAAAAGAAATAATTTCACTTGGTGAAAATGCAGGTGCCGGAAACCTGATCTTGGCAGAAGTGAAACTCATACATATCAAAGAAGAGATCCTGGATGCTGATGGGAAGATCGACCAGGAGAAAATAGATCTGGTTGCCCGTTTGGGGGGCGACTGGTATTGTCGTGTTACGCCTGAAAACCTCTTTAAAGTAGCTAAACCATTAACAACACTCGGTATTGGAGTAGATGCCTTGCCTTTTGATGTTCGCAATTCCATGGAGTTGACGGGAAACGAACTCGGCATGCTTGGTAACATAGAACATCTGCCCTCGGCTGCAGAGATTGACGAGATGCGCAATCATCCGGCAGTTAAGGAAGTTTTAGACGCTACAATTGGCGATGGAAGTACAAGAACCCGGGAGTTACACGGTTTAGCAAAACAGTTTTTAAAGCAAGGGGAAGTATTCCAGGCTTTAAAAACTGTGTTGATTGATTAAGGTGTTGTTACGGCAACCGGCAGCACCTTTCCGTTGAAAAACTTATGACCAGTCCGCGCGAAATCTGCAACGTATTTCCCCATTTCAAAGGCCAACACTGGCGACTCATATCCTGGGAAAGCTTCTTCAAGCATTTCAGTTTGAGCAGAGCCCAGCGCAAGACAATTGATCTTTATTCCTGTCTCTGTAAGTTCTTGTGCAAGGCATTCCGTAAGCGTATGGAGGGCAGATTTACTTGCAGAATATGCTGCTAATCCCGGAAACTTCACACTTCCCTGATAACCGCCCATACTCCCGATATTTAAAATATGACCGCCGGCTTTCATGAAAGGAAGCACATGTTTGATCATGTTAAAGTGTCCAAGCACGTTGCTCTCAAACATGGTGGCCAGATCTTCTGCACTAGTCTCCAAGAATGGCTTGTTTACCAGTGCTCCGGCATTATTGATCAGAATATCGACATGACCCAGTCTTTCCTTTAAAAAGGGCGTCAAGGCTGCATAATCATCATTTACAATATCAAATTCAACCGGCAATAAGCTGCATTCCGGGTTAATTCCCCGGGCTATTTCTAGTAATTTTCTTAATTTATCTGCCGAGCGTGCAATAGCAACAACCGTGTTTTCTGAGCTCAACGTAAGTTCCAGCGCGGCTTCAAAGCCAATTCCGCTGCTGGCCCCAGTTAATATGATGTTCATTATATTTCTTCTTCTGTAATCAACTGTGTAACGGGATTTTCAATAACATGCAATCCGTCCACAATTAGTTTCTTGTGATCAGGTTCGTTCTCCGCTTTAAACTCAAGCCATGTTCTAAGCTCCTGCTCAAGTTCAGGGTAAATACGTTTGTGATAGAGTATTTCAAGAATCTCCATTGCACAAAGCCAATCGTAATTGTGCTCTGACTTCAACGTGTCAACAATATCAGTCAAGGCTTCGTATCCGGCTTCTTCCTCGCGGATCGTACGAACTGCCTGGTAGATATTATGCAGTTTCTGCGTTTGCAGGTCGTATTCTACTCTATGTGTCTGCTTTTCACTAATATGAGTGATCTCCTCGTAAGCATCTTTATCTGCAGCACCGTTAAAAACCGACACAACCTCAGCACCAACGGCCATGTCGTAAACTCCCCATTCTGGTTGGAACAAAACATTTCCGCTGCTTTCTTTAACTGTGCAATCTTCAAAGGTGATCAGGATGATCTTGTTTTCATGCCTTAGCACCTGCATAACCTGTCCGCTCAGCTTAATTCCACTTTCAAAAACCAGTTCCGCCCTTGATCCCTGCACAATGCCTATCTCATGCAGCTCTTCCACGCTGAAATCTTCAAGTGCTTTTTCACTGCACTGCAATTTACCTACCGGAGCGGAAAA
>JAQBOT010000378.1 GCA_028287885.1 Pedobacter sp. | reverse complement strand
ATTTCCGGAAGATGCTTACGAAATGAGCTGTTTATCGACCGCGCTGACCAGATGAATATGCCTGCGTTCCAAAGGAAGTCGCCACTCTGCAGAAAGGATTTAGCCAGTTCCAGATTCGGCTTCTCTGTAAAAAGTTTAACCTTATGTATGTGCTGATCTGACTTAAGCGTATTTTCTGTGTATTGAATGTAGCCATAGCCCGTGTCTGGCCTGCTTGGTTTTATCCCTAAAGTAATAAGACAGTCGTTTTCTGCTGCTGCTTTAAGCGACTGCTCAATTGCAGCGATAAACCCCTCTTGATTTGCGATCGTATGGTCGGAAGGTGCAACCACGATCGTGGCATTTGGATTAATCTGCGCAATCTTCATTGAACCGTAAGCAATACAGGGTGCTGTATTGCGCATAATGGGCTCAGCAAGGATCTGGTTTTCAGAAATACCTGGTATTTGGGCCTTGACAAGGTTTACATATATTTGGTTGGTTACAATAAAGATATTTTCAGCAGGACAGATCTTTAGGAAGCGCTCGTAGGTGCTTTGAATCAATGTTTTGCCTACACCAAAAAAGTCTATAAATTGTTTAGGATGTTCAGTTCTGCTTACTGGCCAGAACCGACTGCCTACACCGCCAGCCATTATTAGGGCAAAATTATTTTTATTCATGTTTCTTTATTTCTGAGCGTAATTAAAAGTCTTGTTTGAATTCTTTTTAAATGTATTAATTATTTTCATTCGTTTGGCTCTTCAAAGACTCCTGTGGGTATCTTCAAAGGATTTCTTCCTCAATGTTTTAGTAATCTAATAAGTGTCTTCGAAGAATTCTTATCTGTATCTTCAAAGGATTTCCTCATGTTCTTGAATGGATTTCCTAACATCTTCAAAGAATCCCTGGCTGCCGTTAAAGAGTCCGGTTGGTGTTTTCAAGGAACTCTAGAGACATATTTAAAGGATTCCCTCTTGTAAAAGGTCATGAAGATGCACCAAACCGTAATATCTATTGTTTTGTGTAACCAGCAATTGAGTGATATTATTTACTTTAATGATCTGTAATGCCTCTATAGCCAACATGTCCTTGTCCACTTGTTTAGGTTTTACGTTCATAATGTCCTTTGCTCTAATATCAAGCAAGTTGCTATGTTTCTCAAGCATCCGGCGGATGTCTCCATCCGTGATGATACCGAGAACCTGACCTGCGTCAATCACAACTACAGCACCCAAGCGGTTCCGACTGATCTCCACAATCACATCTTTAACAGAGGCATCTGGACTGATCTCTGGCTTTTTATTTTTGAGCGTAAGTTCGCCTACTTTTAGATATAAACGTTTGCCTAAAGCGCCACCAGGATGGTACTTTGCAAAATCATCTTCTTTGAATTCTCTTGCATGTAACAGACAGACCGCTAGAGCATCGCCCATTGCCAACTGGGCAGTGGTGCTGGTTGTAGGTGCCAGGTTATTTGGACAGGCTTCTTTCTCCACTGCTACGTTTAAGATGAGATCGGCAAGATGTCCCAAATCCGAGTCCTGTTGTCCGACCATTCCAATCAGAAAATTACCGCCTTGTTTCAGCAGGGGGGCGAGAACTTTTATCTCCGGCGTGTTCCCACTTTTGGATATACAGATCACAATATCATCTTTTTGGATCATGCCTAAGTCGCCGTGAATTGCATCACCGGCGTGCATGAAAATCGAGGGTGTTCCTGTTGAATTAAATGTTGCAACAATCTTTTGTGCAATTATCGCACTTTTACCAATACCTGTAACGATTACCCGGCCCTTACTTGTTCTTATAACTTCAACAGCCTCGGCGAAATCGTCGTTGATGTGCGGGATCAGGTTTAATATTGCCTGTGCCTCCAACTGTAAGGTGTTTATAGCCGTTTCAAATATTGACTTTTTACTTTTCAAAGAGAATTTATTAGTGTAATAATGCTTTATTTGGTGCAAAATTATGTTATTTTGAGTCAAATATAGCACTGAATATTTGATACATGGAATGGATGTGAAAAAGTCGTTGTTTGACAACTTACAAACCTTTTTTGGGTTTAACAATTTTAAAGGTGATCAGGAGTCGATCATCACTAATGTTCTTGAAAGAAAAAACACCTTCGTTATAATGCCTACAGGTGGGGGCAAGTCAATCTGTTATCAATTACCTGCACTAATGAGTGAAGGTACAGCCATAGTAATTTCTCCACTTATTGCCTTGATGAAGAATCAGGTAGACCAGCTTCGCGCTTTTGGTGGAAGCGATAGTATCGCACATTTTCTCAACTCTTCTTTAAATAAATCTGAGATCGCCCAGGTGAAAAACGACCTGCTGAGTGGCCAGACTAAACTTTTATATGTTGCACCTGAATCCCTTTCGAAGCCAGACAATATTGAGTTTCTGCGGTTGATAAAGATCTCTTTTGTAGCTGTTGATGAGGCACACTGTATTTCAGAATGGGGACATGACTTCAGACCAGAATACAGGAAAATTAGACAAGTGATTGCAGGTTTGGGGGAAGACATTCCCATCATTGCTCTTACAGCTACGGCAACGCCAAAGGTTCAGATAGACATCATTAAGAACCTTCAAATGGGTGATGCTACTCTTTTCAAGTCATCCTTTAACAGACCAAACCTTTTTTATGAGATCCGCCCCAAGCGCGATGTAATAAAGGAGATTATCCGGTACATCAAACAGAATACGGGCAAGTCTGGAATTATCTATTGTCTAAGCAGAAAAAAGGTGGAAGAGGTTGCTGAAGCGCTAAATCTTAACGGTATTAAGGCTCTGCCTTACCACGCTGGCTTGGAACCTAAAGTAAGGGCAGACACACAAGACAAGTTTCTTATGGAGGATGTTGAGGTGATCGTCGCTACGATTGCTTTTGGAATGGGTATAGACAAGCCTGACGTCCGCTTTGTAATTCACCATGATATCCCAAAAAGTATGGAAGGCTATTACCAGGAGACTGGTCGTGCCGGCCGTGATGGTGGGGAAGGGGTTTGTATCGCGTTTTATGCACAAAAAGATGTAGATAAGCTTGCGAAGTTCATGAAGGATAAGCCAGTCTCCGAACGTGAAATTGGTACTCAGATTTTAAAAGAAGTGATTGATTACGCAGAATCAGCCGTATGCAGGAGAAAGCAGATCTTACACTATTTCGGGGAAAACTTTAATGAAGCCGGCTGCAACTGCATGTGCGACAATTGTAAAAAAACAAAAACTTATTTCGAGGCGGAAGAGCCTTTGCTTAAGGTTCTGAACCTTATCTCTGGTATTGGCGAGCGCTTCGACGATACACATATTCTGAACATTATAATGGGCTTGGAGACTGCTCAAACTATTGCATATGAGCATAGTAAGCTTCAAGAATTTGGATACGGTAAAGTGGAAGGCGATAACCTTTGGAAATCTTTAATTCGCCAGGCCGTCCTAAATAACTTCCTTGTAAAAGACATTGACAATTACGGACTTTTAAGTTTGACGAATGCTGGAAAGAAATTTCTAGAGAACCCATACAGCTTAAAATTTATCATTAACGAGCCAATTGACAATGGTTCTGATGAGGATGATGACGATCTTAAACAAGGAACAACTGTGTTGGATGCGCAGTTGCTCCTTCTGCTGAAAGAACTCAGAAAGAAGATTGCGAAACAGAAGAATGTTCCGCCTTTTGTTGTTTTTCAGGATCCATCCTTGGAAGAGATGTGTACGCATTATCCGGTTTCAATGGATGAGCTTAAACAGATTTCTGGTGTAGGTAACGGTAAAGCCTTGAAGTTCGGTTCTCCGTTTTTAGAGCTCATTAAGAAATATGTAGGCGACAATGAAATCGAGCGTCCGGTAGACCTTGTGATAAAAACACAGGCGAACAAATCACAGTTAAAAGTTTCAATCATTCAAAATGTAGATCGTAAAATCGGTCTGGAAGATATCGCCAAATCAAAGGGCATAACCTACGATGAGATATTAAAGGAGATCGAAGCGATTGTGAATTCAGGAACAAAATTGAACTTGAATTACTTCGTTGATGAGGTTTTGGATGATGACCGCCAGGATGAAGTGTTCGATTACTTTCGCTCTGCGGATAACGATTCTATAGATGCAGCTTTAAAAGATTTAGGGGAGACAGATTATACGCGTGAAGAAATACAATTGATGCGTATTAAATTTATGTCGGAACTCGGAAACTAAATACTAAACATGATAAACTTCGAATTAGAAAAGCTTAAATATACAACATCAGGAAACTTCTTCTTAATGGCAGGCCCTTGCGCAATCGAAGGGGAAGAGATTGCATTGAGAATTGCAGAGCGAATTGTTAGTATCACTGATAAATTGAATATCCCATACATGTTCAAAGGCTCATACCGCAAAGCCAACCGTTCAAAAGGCGATTCTTTTACCGGGATTGGCGACGAGAAAGCATTGAAGATACTTGAGAAGGTAGGTCGTACTTTCGATATCCCTACGGTTACAGATATCCACGAGAGTGCAGAAGCCGCAATGGCAGCTGCATATGTAGATGTCCTGCAAATTCCAGCTTTCCTTTGCAGGCAAACTGATCTTTTGATTGCTGCTGCCCAGACCAACAAGGTTGTGAACGTTAAGAAGGGTCAGTTTCTTTCTGCTGGTTCAATGAAGTTTGCTGTTGAAAAAATTGTTGAGGCGGGTAATAACCGCGTGATACTAACTGACCGTGGCAATACATTCGGATATCAGGATTTAATTGTTGATTACCGCGGACTTCCAGAGATGAGAGGCTTTGGCGTTCCTGTTGTAATGGATTGTACACATTCTTTGCAGCAACCAAATCAAAGCA
>JAQBOT010000349.1 GCA_028287885.1 Pedobacter sp. | reverse complement strand
GGTGGTCCGATGGCGGAAGCTGTCTTGGAGGTTCTAAACTCGAAGAAAGTGCGTGGAGTAATAACAACCCACTATTCAAACTTAAAGCTGTTTGCTGGTGCCACAGAAGGACTAGAGAACGCCTCTATGTTGTTTGATAACCAGAAAATGCGACCGATGTATGTCTTGGAAATTGGCAAACCTGGTAGTTCTTACGCCTTTGAAATAGCGCAGAACATCGGCTTGCAAAAGAATGTACTGGAGCTTGCAAGAATGAAGACGGGTACGAATCAAAACCGAATTGACAGCTTGCTAGTAGATTTGGAAAGAGAGAAAAAACAGATTTACGATACCAAGGTCAATCTTTCCAATCAGCAGAATAAGGTGAAGAACCTGGTAGCGGAAAATGAAAAGCTAAAGGCCTTTCTTGAAGAGAATAGAAAGATCCTCATTAAGGAAGCAAAGTTAGAGGCTCAAAAGATCATCAAAGACGCAAATAAACTGGTAGAAAATACAATTGCAGAAATAAAAGAAAGTCAGGCAGATAAACTGGTAACTAAGGAACTTAGGCAAAACCTCCAAAAACAGCTGGTTCTTAACCACGTGAAGGAAGAAAAGAAGCCGGTAGCTATAGTAGCTAAGGTTGATGGCCCGATAGAGGTCGGCGATTCCGTTCAACTTATCAACTCGGAAACAATCGGGCAGGTAATTGAGATCAATAGGGGCAACCTGGTTTTGGCAATCGGCGATCTGCGATCGGTTGTTAAAAAGGAGCGCGTGCAGAAGATCAGTAACAAGCAGGCGAAAAAGGTGGTTCAAAGCAACTCATTCTCCAGTAGCATTTCAAATGCCATTTCAGACTTTACAGCGGAACTGGATTTGAGAGGTATGCGTGGCGAAAATGCCATTTATGAGGTTGAAAGATATTTGGATAAAGCAATCATGTTGGGTTTCCCGTTTGTGACGATTAGTCATGGTAAAGGTGATGGTATTCTGAGGAAGCTGATCCGTGAGTATCTGAAGAAATACAGCCAGGTAAATCGGGTAGAAGATGAGCATGCAGATCGTGGAGGCGACGGAATTACCTACGTGTATTTCAATTAGGCAGATTAATATTTAATCTATAATTTAGCCGGAAACCAAATATATGATCAATAAAGTAGTTTCCGGCGCTGATGAAGCAATCCGGGATATAGCAGAAGGGGACACACTTATGCTGGGTGGTTTCGGTCTCTGTGGAATACCAGAAAACTGCATAAATGCTCTCGTTAAAAAGGGGGTAAAAGAGCTTACCTGCATCTCCAACAACGCAGGGATAGATGATTTCGGCATCGGCTTATTACTTAAAACACGACAAGTTAAAAAAATGATCTCCTCGTATGTAGGTGAGAATTCAGAATTCGAGCGCCAGCTGCTTAGTGGCGAACTAGAGGTAGAGTTGATCCCTCAAGGTACGCTGGCTACTAGGTGTTTGGCAGCCGGGTACGGCATGCCTGCAATCTTTACGCCGGCAGGTGTTGGTACCGAAGTTGCCGAAGGGAAAGAAACAAGAAGCTTTAATGGAAAAGAGTATTTAATGGAATACGCCTTTGAGGCAGACTTCGCATTGGTGAAGGCCTGGAAAGGTGATACTGCAGGTAATTTGATCTTCCGATCAACAAGCAGAAACTTCAATCCTGTCATGGCTACTGCAGGTAAAATAACTATTGCTGAAGTGGAGCACCTTGTTGAGGCAGGGGAGCTTGATCCCGACCAGATCCATACACCTGGAGTTTATGTGCACCGGATATTTCAAGGTGAACACTATGAGAAACGAATTGAGAAACGCACAGTAAGACCAAAGGAATAGGAAATGCTAGATAAAGACGGTATTGCGAGACGCATCGC
This sequence comes from Pedobacter sp., assembly GCA_028287885.1. GTDB lineage: Bacteria > Bacteroidota > Bacteroidia > Sphingobacteriales > Sphingobacteriaceae > Pedobacter. The sequence goes on along the minus strand of JAQBOT010000349.1, from coordinate 1,851 downwards.
AAAAGAAATAAAAGATGGTTATTACGTGAACCTGGGCATCGGAATTCCTACACTGGTTGCCAACTATATTCCTGCAAATTTACAGGTCGTGCTTCAATCCGAAAACGGACTACTCGGCATGGGTCCATTCCCTTTTGAAGGTGAGGAAGACGCAGATCTAATCAATGCTGGAAAACAGACGATCACAACCCTTCCTGGTAGCTCTATCTTTGACTCCGCCTTAAGCTTTGGCATGATCAGGAGTCAAAAGATAGACCTCACGATCTTGGGTGCCATGGAAGTCTCTGAGAACGGTGATATTGCAAATTGGAAAATTCCAGGCAAGATGGTTAAAGGGATGGGCGGCGCAATGGATTTAGTTGCCTCTGCAAAGAATATCATCGTTGCCATGCAGCATATCAATAAAGCTGGCGAAAGTAAGCTGTTGCCAAAATGTACGCTGCCCTTAACCGGTGTCAAATGTATAAAGAAGGTAGTTACTGAACTTGCTGTGCTGGATATATTACCTGAAGGCGGGTTTAAGTTGCTTGAACGTGCACCTGGGGTAAGTGTTGCGTATATTAGATCTGCTACTTTAGGCAAGTTGTATGCAAGCGATGATGTGCCTGAGATGCAGCTTGATTAGTAGATTAGCAAAGGATAACGTTAGTAGTTACCTATAGTCAACCAAGCCAAAACATATAATGGCCCCATAAAACGTTAGTTAATATGGGGCCATTTTGTAATAAGATGTTATATTTTTTCACCAGACTTTAAGAAAGGACAATTTCTCTTAAATGCTCTGAGATTTCCTGAGAAACCTCGATAATATCATCCGCTACATGCTTGTTGTTCATTATCACTTTATCGCAAGTTTCCTTATAAGGTAAAAGAAACTCTTTATAGGCAGGTAAAACGTGGTTTACCCATTGATACATGACCATGTCTCTGGTATAACCCCTTTCAACCCCGTCACGAGTAATCCTTCTGTTTAAGGTTATTTCTTCATCAGCATCCATAAATATCCGGAGATCAAACAACTTGGCAATCTCCTGAAAGTGAAAAACAAATAATCCTTCAACAATGATAATCGGGGCAGAAGCTATATTAAGCAACCTTGCATTCTCTTCATTCGTATTAAACGTGTATTCTTTTTTCTCTATTGATTTTCCATCAATGAGCAACTGAAGATCATGAAGTAGTCTCTTATCGTCAATTCCCTCTGGTAGGTCAAAGTTAATCCAGCCATTTTCATCAACAGCCTGTTCAGTCATTGGCCTATAATAATCATCCTGAGAAATCAAGCTTACTTCTCCAGAACTGAAATGATGTAAGAAACACTTGAGAAAGAATGTTTTGCCAGAACCACTACCACCCGCTACTCCGATTATAAAAGGCTTTTTACTGCTCAATCTCTTGTCCACTATATGTTAAATTGCAAAAAAATCTTTTATCCAATGCGCCGATTGATTCGGCAACTGCCTTTGTCATTACAATAATGACATCTTTCGTCGTCTCATTTTCTGTGAACTTACCAACCACCTTCGCGAACGTCGATCTGTTGGTCATTGGGTTCGTAACTTTAATGATCGTCCCGATTGGAGCACTTCGGTGTAATACCAGCATTTTTATAGGGTCCAGGTCAGGATCAATGATCCAGATGCCTGTACCTTTTTCGTCCACCTGATTCAGACCGTATTTACTTGGCGCGCCCCTTAGTGAAGGGTCTTTTAAAGTGGTGTCATTGCTTGTCAGTGGTTCAGAACTTGTCTGCTTCGGTGCACGTCCATATTGTCCTTTGATCAACAGTCTTTGGCCTACATGCAAAGAATTGTTGGTCATGTTATTTTTTGCCTTCACCTGATCCATAGT
>JAQBOT010000336.1 GCA_028287885.1 Pedobacter sp. | reverse complement strand
GTTGCTACTGGCTTGTCTTGGATCTTTTATTTTAAGGCTCTGCAACTTGGTAAAGTGTCTCAGGTTGCTCCCGTGGATAAGCTTAGTGTCGCTTTAACCATTGTACTTTCCGTATTAATCCTAAAAGAAGTCCTAACCCTGAAAATGGCTATTGGTGCAGGCCTGATTATTATGGGCACAGTAATCCTAATTATGTGATTTTTTGGAATTGCTACGAATTAAAAAGCGGATGGTCAACAATGACCATCCGCCGAAATAATTGAGGGCTTATCTATTTACCTAAACCAGCGGCTATAAAGGAAGTATATGCCAGTTTTGGTTTGTAATTTTTGTCGAATAGTAATGGGTAGTCGTGGTCAAAGTTAGCTACACCATGATTCATGAACGTATCTGCATCTGCTACACCCCAGGTGGTGATTCCGAATTGCTGCCCTTTTGGAATTGACATGTATATTTGAGCAATCTCCTTGAATTTGGCGGCTTGTAAAGTTTCTAATGATTCATCTAAATTGAAGTTTTCGGGCTTTTGGTACCGTACGGAGATATCCAACTCCGAAAAATGGATCTTCAAACCTGTCGCTACAGCTTTCGCCAGGTTACTGCGCAATCCACTAAGATCCAAACGAACAACGGTATGCATTTGGAAGCCGAGACCATTTATCGGCATGTTAATTTTCTTTGCAGTTGCGACAAAGTTTAGAATTGCTGCCATTTTCTTGCCACCGAACTCCTGACCATAGTCGTTTAAGAATAAAAGCGCATCCGGATCAGCTTCATGTGCATAGAAAAAGGCTTTTGTAATGTAATCGGGGCCAATCTTCCTTAACCAAATGTTGTCCTTTAAGGTGCCATTGTCGGCGAAAGGCTCATTAACAACATCCCAGGATACTACCTTGCCCTTAAAGTGCTTGACAACGGTCTGTATATGGGTTTTTAACAATTCGTCCCAGGCTGCCTTGTCTCCTTCAAAATTCATCAGCCATGCGGGTTGCAGGCTGTCTTTCGGCCATATTAAGGTATGTCCGTGTACACGCATGTTGTTTTTTGCAGCGAATGCAACAATCGCATCGGCTTTTTTATAATTAAACACGTTAACCGAGGGGTGCAGGGCACCAAACTTCATGCTGCTTTCTGCAGTTACACTACTAAACTCCCTACTAACTACATTATTGTAGGTGGCGCCTTTCAGGCGGTCCATATCAACTGCAGCACCAATAGGAAAAGAGAAGCTGCCTTTTAGGGTTGCATTAGCATCTATGTTTGCTTTTACGGAGCCTGTGTTTTTTGGGGTGCTGGTTGTATCTGTTGTGGTGTTGTTGTTGCCTGCTGCAGTTGTGTCTGCAGGTGCACTTGCGTTAATTACTGGTGTTTGCGCCGGTGTAACCTTTTCAATTGTAGCGGGTGCGAGCTCTTCTTCCAAAGACGACTTGCAAGACATAAAGGTTGTTGAAATTAACAGGATGAGAAGAGATAAATACTTAACAATGGTGGTTTGCTTGGATGGGTAGCTTTTCTTCATAAAGCAATAATTAGCGGTTAGGATTATTTTTAATTAACAATCTGCGATATTACGCAATTATTTGGAATAAATACGTTTTCACAAGTATTTTCCGCAATTTTTTGTTTACTGGCATCTTTATTGATTTTTTCGCGCCCTGGGAACAGAAATTTCTTGCTTGCTTATCACGTCTTACCATCCTCACAGTTGGCTTAATTGGTGGTTTTAACCCATGTTTAATAGGAAGTATACTTTTCATTTCGCTGTTTCATAGACTGTTGTAAACCTCAATGCATTTCTGTTATGGGATTTTACCGATTTAATTTTCATGAATTATATTCTTGATTTTCGAAGTATTCAATTTAAAAAAGGCTAGACTAGGCTTAAAACTCAGCCGTTCCAAAGATATTTATGCCCCTAGTTGGGTAATCTCATATTTAAACTCCCCATTTATCCCCAGTTTTGTTTGGATAAACGCCGGTTTTCGAAAATCACCTAAGTACACGGAATTTCATTTGACCTAGTTGCATTTCGCCCGCTGCCTAGCTTAATAAGTCCTGAATTATCTGGTTTTTGCGTCCTTTCGCAAATGCCGGGTAAATACTTACTTTGCTGTTGAAGATTGATAGATGTAGATGTTTTCGGATTAAAGAATTTAAAACTTAAATCTGCAGTTAAAGGTTAATCTTAAAATTCGATATGCTAAACCCGCAGATAATTGTCATAACCGGGGCATCCAGTGGAGCCGGGAAGGCAATAGCCCTTCAATTTGCTTTAGGCCAACCTAAGCTTGTTCTTGCTTCTAGAAATTTGGAGGCCCTGAAAGATCTTGCTTTGGAATGTGACAAGCTGGGAGCCCAGGTGCGTTGTGTGGCAACAGATGTCACAAATGCAGGTGACCTGATAAATCTAGCTGCCGAGGCTGATGATTTTGGAGGAAGAATAGACGTTTGGGTGAACAATGCGGGAGTACTCGCCGTTGGTGATTATGATAAATTGCCGATGGAAGTTAATGAACAGGTGATTCGTACCAACCTTGTTGGATACATGAACGCTGCTCATGCTGTTTTGCCCTATTTTAAGAAGCAGAAAAAAGGAGTTTTAATCAACAACATATCCATTGGTGGTTATCTGCCTGTTCCTTATGGCGTGGCCTATACTGCTAGCAAATTTGGTCTACGTGGTTTTTCTTCTGCACTAAAGGCAGAGTTGTCAGGTTGGCCCGGGATTCATGTGTGTGATCTGTATCCGGCCTTTCTTGATACACCTGGTATTCAGCATGCTGCAAATTACTCTGGAAAAGCAATTAGGCCTGCGCCTCCGGTTTATGACCCACGCAGATTGGCTATGGCAATTGTTAAGCTTAGCAAGCAACCAAAGGATCAAGTGATGGTAGGAAGTGCTTCTATTCTTCTCCGTGCTGCTTATGGCTTATTTCCCAAGCTCACTAGAGGAATTTCCCAAACAGTGATATCTAAATATTTAAAGCTGGCAAAACCAATTCCGCCAACTGATGGAAATCTGTTTTTGCCGGTAGAGTTTGGAAACTCTGTTTTTGGAGGCTGGGGAATGCCGGGCCGGCCCATGGCACACCGCAAATATATAGTTGCAGGACTTTTCTTAACCACGGCACTCGGCCTGTTTTTTTCTAATCACCGCAGGATAAAGTTCTAGGAATATTGTACTCCCTTTTTAAGAAAAAAGAATAGTGAGTTCTGCTGAGAATTTCCGTCAATTCACAAGAATTAAGCGTGCATTTGAATCTAATATTATAATATTGTACCGTTATAATCCAATATAGGTCAATGATTCCATTATTAAACCGGCTGAACTATAAGCCATCTACAACAGTATACATCTTAAACCATCCGACTGAATTTGCAGAAGAATTGCAGCTAATAGAGGCAAGCGCTCCAGTGCAATATGCAATTGACAGTGGGAGTGATATTGAATTCGTCCTTGTATTCGTTAAATCAAAAGAAGAAATAGACGAAAGTTTAGAAACATTGAAAGACAAACTAAAAGGAGATGCAATTCTTTGGTATGCATTTCCAAAGAAAAGTTCAAAAAGATATAAGGTGGAGATAAACCGGGACAAAGGCTGGGATAACCTTGCTCAGGCGAACTTTGCAGGGGTGCGTGCAGTTGCCATCGATGATGACTGGAGTGCATTGCGCTTTAGAAGGGTTGAATATATCAAATCAATGACCCGTACATTCAACCCTGTATAGGTAGTACAGCTTAACTTTCTTGTTTTTTGCCTTCGAGGAACTCAAGTAGCGAAACTCCAATGATCTGGTTCCAGCCCATTACAAAGTTGCCTCTTGCAAGATCAGGATTGTCAGCGGGGAAACTCTCCAGGCCTTCATGGCTCAACTTCAATTTGGTACGTTCTCCATTAGGGAACAGCTCAAACGTCACAGTAGAAACCCCTTCATAACCTTCGTATTTCCAGGTATATGCAAGCTTTTGTTCTTTAACTGCGGTCACGACATTACAGATGTGCGTGTAAGACTTACCATCCGGTCCCCCTGGAAATCTAAATTCAAAGCCGACTTCCGGTTTGAATTCTTCAAGGTCAAAGTACCATTGTTTCATCAATTCCTTCTCTGTTAGTGCTTTCCAGATTGTGGCGGCTGGAGCATCAAACTCTTTTTCGATTATTATTGGTTCAGCATTCATCAGAATATGATTTTATTTAGGCCTAAAGTAAGAAAAGACCCCTATTAATCTGCAAAGCCTCCATAAACTGTTTCAATTTCTGGGTGCTGTTTAATAGGCGTCTTCGCAAGCTGGCAGTTATCCCAACAAATAGGGGAGAAAATTCGGCGCGGTTCTTTTCTTGCTTGCCTGCTCATATGCATAAGCCATTTTGATTAGCTCTGGTTCTGTATATGGTGCTCCAAAAAAGGATAGCCCCATTGGCAATTCATGCCAGCTACCCATGGGTACTGTAATATGCGGGTAACCAGCTTTTGCGGCAGGGGAGGAAAATGAAAATCCATTGTCGTAGTCGCCGTTTACAAGGTCAATGCAGACTGCAAAGCCGTTTGTAGGCCCTATGATGGCATCCAGTTGGTTCGCTTTCATGATCTTATCGATCGATGTCCTGCTGCCGGTTTGTGATTTCTTCAACGCGTCTAGATATTCTTTGCTGTCCAACCCGCCTTTTTTCTGTGCAAGTTCAAGAGTTTCCTGTTTAAAGAAGGGCATAGCCTTCTCTTCATTCTGCTTGTTAAAAGCAATAACGTCAGCTAAGTTTTTGATCTTAGAATTCGCTTTGCTCAGGTATTTGTTTAGACCGTCTTTAAATTCATATAAAAGTACGGTAAACTCGGCGTCACCTTGCAATCGAAGGTCTTTGTACAAATCCACCTCCGTTACAATTGCACCTTTACTGCGCAAGGTTTCTATCGCCTTATTTAACAGGTCTTCCATAGCCGCATTCGCTTGTTTAAAGGCAGCTTTCTCTACACCTAGGCGTTTACCCTTCAGACCATCTGCATCTAAAAATTTAGTATAATCCTTTTGAAATTTCCCACGGCTCTTTAAGGTATAACTGTCTTCTTCGTCAACACCAACAAGTGCTCCGAGTAAAGCAGCTGCATCAGCAACCGTTCTAGCCATCGGTCCGGCTGTATCCTGACTTACGGAAATTGGTATAATCCCTGATCGGCTGAGCAATCCGACAGTTGGTTTGATGCCAACCAAGCCGTTCACAGAAGCCGGAGACACAACTGATCCATCTGTTTCGGTACCAATGGCTGCAGCACACAGGTTTGCGGCTGCTGCAGTTCCCGAGCCTGCACTTGAGCCGCTTGGGTTTCGATCAAGAATGTAAGGATTTTTTGTTTGTCCGCCTCTGCTGCTCCATGCACTTGTGGAGTGGGTGGAGCGGAAGTTTGCCCATTCACTTAAGTTGGTCTTGCCAAGGATAACGGCCCCTGCAGCCCGCAGTTGCTTAATTATAAATGCATCTTTCGTCACTTGATTATCGCCCAACGCTAATGAACCTGCTGTCGTTAGCATCCGGTCTCCGGTGTTGATGTTGTCTTTGATCAGCACAGGAATTCCATGCATCAGCCCGCGGACCTTTCCAGCTGCGCGTTCTTTATCCATATCGTCAGCAATCTTCAGCGCATCCTTATTCAGTTCAATTACCGAATTTAATCCAGGCCCATCTCTATCTATTGCTGCAATACGTTTCAGGTACATTTCCGTTACTGCCCGTGACGTGTATTGTTTATCCTGCATTTTCTGTTGCAGTTCAGCAATGGTAACTTCATTAAGTTCAAAGTTGTCTGCAGTGACTTTTACAAGATGTTCAGCTTCAGAGGCTGGCGCTGCAGCTGCAGTTGCGGACTTGACCAATGTTCCTAGCGTTAAGGCTGCCAGAGAGCCTGTCTTTAGAAAATTTCTTCTTTGCATATTTTAATCAATTAGCTGCTTAAGTGTATGTTCTTTAAGGTTTCGGTAATGCTTTTCTTCAACTTTCAATAGCTAAGAACCCCTGGTGGAATCTAAATCATTAGCTTTCAGATTTAAGGTATCCTGTTGCCCACCTCTCGGTTTAGCTGTCGATAAGCATGCTCCTAAAATAGTATTTAATCTTATAAATATAGATTTCCCGCAGGTTTGTGCTTATATTTTCCTTTTACAACTTGTAATCTGCCTAGAGATGTCAAACTATCAACCCCAGTTGCGCCGTTTTCTATGGGTTTTCCTAAAAAGGTGGAGGTTTTTGCTGCTTGCAGATGAGTTTCTACCTTTTGTTCTATATTTAGGGAACTTAAATCTAAAATTACGAATCTTGAAGCGTAGAAATTTTATCTATTTAACCGGTATTGGAGCAGCTGCGGCAATGCTTCCCGCGATACCGGTTTGGGGTAATGAAATCCCACTAGAGCAATCTCTGGAATATGTTGATCCGGCAGTAAAAAAAGTTATGGCTGACGTTGCGCTCAATGCAGCTCGCAGTAAAGGGGCTACTTACACGGATGTGCGCATCGGCAGATATCTTAATCAATATGTCGTTACCCGCGAAGACAAGGTTGAAAACCTGGTAAACACAGAATCTTATGGTGTAGGCATCCGCGTTATTGCAAATGGCAGTTGGGGCTTTGCAGCCACAGACAAGATGGACAATGATGGCATAGCCAAAGCAGCCGAACTTGCCGTTGCCATTGCAAAGGAGAATTCCCGTTTACAGCTAGAACCTGTGAAGCTTGCTCCGCAACAAGGCTACGGCGAAGTATCCTGGAAGGCACCAATAGAAAAAAATGCATTTGCAGTGCCAATTAAGGAAAAAGTAGACTTGCTACTGGCAGTTAATGATGCAGCAATGAAAGGTGGTGCAGATTATGTGAATTCTATACTTTTTATGGTAAATGAGCAGAAGTATTTTGCTTCCTCAGAAAACTCTTACATCGATCAGGATGTACACCGTATCTGGCCGACATTTTCCATCACCAAGATTGATAAGGCAACAGGAAAGTATGAAACCCGTGCTTCCTTAAGTACGCCTATTGGTATGGGCTATGAATATCTGGACGCTAAACCTGAACATAAGATTCACACAGCCGTTGGAACGTTGTACAAAGGTAGGTATGATATGCTTGAAGACGCCAAGCAAGGCGCTCGTCAGGTTGGCGAAAAGTTGAAAGCAAAATCTGTTGAAGCTGGTAAATATGACCTGGTGCTCGATCCATCTCACTTATGGTTAACCATCCATGAATCTTGCGGACACCCAACTGAACTCGACAGGGTGTTGGGTTATGAAGCCAACTTTGCCGGTACAAGCTTCTTGACACTGGATAAATGGGAGACAAAGAAGTTTAATTATGGAAGTAAACAGGTAAATATAGTTGCTGATAAGACACAACCAGGCTCGTTGGGCGCAGTAGGCTACGACGATGAAGGCGTAAAGTGCGGTAAATGGGACCTGATTAAAGACGGGATCCTTGTAAACTATCAGGCAGTCCGCGACCAGGCACACATCATCGGTCTGGAGCATTCACAAGGTTGCAGTTATGCAGACAATTGGGGAAATGTCCAGTTTCAGCGCATGGCGAATGTCTCCTTACAGCCCGGAAAAGCACCCTTGACTATTGAGGATCAAATAAAGAACGTGAAGAGAGGAATCTATATCATCGGCGATGGCTCTTTTTCAATTGATCAGCAACGGTATAACTTCCAGTTCGGCGGACAGCTCTACTATGAAATAAAAGACGGAAAGATCGTCGGTATGCTGAAAGACGTTGCTTACCAGGCGAACACCCAAGAGTTTTGGAACTCATGTGTTGCGGTTTGTGACGAAAGAGACTACCGGTTAGGAGGCTCGTTCTTCGACGGAAAGGGTCAGCCGATGCAGGTTAGCGCGGTTTCACACGGCTCAGCAACATCACGTTTTAGCGGAATTAACGTAATCAACACAGGAAGAAAAATCGGATAAGTATGTCAATATTAACGAGAGAAGAAGCGAAGGCGCTCTTAACGAAAGTACTCAGTTTTTCTAAAGCTGATGAATGTGAAGTCAATATTGACGGCTTTGATGGCGGAAATATCAGGTATGCACTGAATTCTGTTAACACCAGCGGCGGCATGAGCAAGACAAGTCTTGTCGTGACCTCAGCCTTCGGTAAGAAGTCAGGTGTGGCTACCATTAACGAATACGATGATACTTCACTGGAAAAAGCCGTTCGACGCTCGGAAGAGCTGGCAAAGCTTGCTCCGGAAAACCCGGAGTATATGAATCTATTGGGCCCGCAGAATTACGGACCTGAATCGCCAACCTTTTCGCCGGCTACTGCGAAGGTTGGTCCGAAGGAACGTGCAGAAGCCGTGGCTAAAAGCCTCGAATACTCGAGAGAAAATAAATTGAATGCGGCTGGTTTTCTAGACAACAGTTCAGGTTACAACGCCGTGATGAACAGCAAGGGATTGTTCGCCTACGAAACCGTTAGCAATGTTGCTTTCAACGTTACCCTGCGAACCGCAGACGGCAAAGGCTCTGGTTATGCCACTCGGGGCTACAATGACTTTAGCAAGTTGAACACGAAATTAGATACCGAGATTGCTGCGAAAAAGGCCCTGGCTTCTGTCACAGCTAAAGCCATTGAACCAGGAAAATACACTGTTATTTTGGAGCCAACAGCAGTAGCTGTCATGCTTGAAAATATGATCTCAGACATGGATGAGCGTACCGCCGACGAGGGGAGGAGCTTTCTTAGTAAACCGGGCGGAAAAACAAGGCTTGGCGAGCAATTGGTTGATAAGCGTGTAAATATCTATTCTGATCCCTGGAATACGGAACTGCCGGGAAGCACATGGGCGAGTGACGGTACACCAATAGAGAAGACTCAATGGATCGCCAATGGCGTAGTAAAGAATATGTCAAGTTCCAGATATTGGGCTGCGAAAAAAGGAAAGAAATCTATTCCTGCGCCATCGGGCGTCATCATGGAAGGCGGTACAAAATCGCTGGCTGAACTTATAAAAGGAACGGAAAAAGGGATACTGGTAACCCGATTGTGGTACATCCGCTCTGTGGATCCCCAAACTTTGTTGCTGACTGGCCTTACCAGAGATGGTACATTCTATATTGAAAATGGGGAGATCAAGTTCCCGGTAAAAAACTTCAGATTCAATGAAAGTCCCATAATCATGCTTAATAACCTAGATGAAATTGGTAAATCCGAACGAACCGTCAGTGCTGAAAGTAATCAGAACTATTTGTTGCCGCCTTTAAAGATCAGAGATTTCACTTTTACATCGTTATCAGATGCTGTTTAGAGCTTGTAAGAAGAAGTTGTCTGCTTAAGATGTATTGGAGGCTGTTTAGGTTTCTTTTTTTATAGAGATTGTCTGCCTAGATCCTTATCATACACTGTCTAAATTTCTTTTGTAACTAGAGATTGTCTGCACAAGACAATCTTTTTTTTGGTATTTTGTTCCTTATTAAACTTAAGCATAGTCTTTAAATAGCACTTTTCATGGATGCTTACCAAGATAAAATTCATTTTGAGCTTTCTGCCTGGCAACATAAAATGACGCGCAGTCCATCCGTAGTAGATATGTTTTCTAAGCGGGTACAAGATAAAATGAACAGCTTTATACCCGAGAAAGTTCATCGTGCAATCACAGTGACGATAGAGAAGATGTTCAAGGGTGTTCTGTTTGGAGCAAAATATACGTCGGGGAAGATGCTTGAAGCAGGCAGCCTTGTACTCCGGGAGGCCTACATAAAACAACAGATCCAATTTTATCAGAAGACCGCATCTGCAGAAGGTGCGTTAACTGGTGCCGGAGGAATCTTGATGGGCTTTGCAGACTTTCCTATATTCATCGCAATAAAAATCAAAATGCTTTTTGAGATTGCCAGTTTGTATGGCTATGATGTTAAAGATTATAAGGAACGATTGTATATTCTGTATGTATTCCAACTCGCTTTTTCAAGCCAGCAACGTCGAAATGAAGTATTTGAATTCTTACGACACTGGGAAGCCTTTAGTTTGGGTTTGCCCGAACGTGCAGATGACTTTGACTGGCGCAGTTTTCAGCAGGAGTACAGAGACTATATAGACCTTGCAAAGATGGCCCAGCTTATTCCCGTTATCGGCTCGGCGGTAGGTGCCATTGCGAACTACAAACTTGTAGATAAGCTAGGGGAGACGGCTATGAACTGCTACCGCATGCGATTGCTTAGTAGGCAAGGTACATTGTTGTTGCCTTCTTGATTCAACTGAATGTTAACAGGAAATATATGCGAGTCTCGTTCGTAATAATCTTCATTATATCGATATCAACCGGCTTGAAGGCGCAACATCCTTCTGTGTTTGAAGGAATTCGTACCGATACGTCTTATATCCTTATCAACGATTTCTATGTTAATCTTGTGAAATATAGTTTCAGAGAGCCGAATGTCAACTTTCTAGTTATACATGACGATGAAGACACCGGAGTTAAGGCAGCTTTTGAATACATCCAGTATAGTGGGGGAAGTGTCATAGATTCACAATATGGTGGAGTGAGAAACTACAATTTCAACTATGGTTCACAGTTCTACCAAATTGATCCGAATAAGATCTATACCGAAATGGGAATCCAAAACGGTCTTGCAAAATACGGAATGGTAGACAGTGCTGTTGCCTCAGAGCTTCTGAATGCATCCAAGGTGATCTTAAACCACTATAGCGCCGGCAAACCATTATACATTTTCACCCTTCACAATAATACTGATGGTAGTTTTGGAATAGCTTCTTATCTAAAAGGCTACGAACTTGAAAGCACGGCCGATTCTTTATACATCAATTTTCAGATGGACCCGGATGATCTTATTCTGGTGACTGAACCTGATCTTTTTACATGGCTTAAACATGAAAATGTGAATGTAGTTCTGCAGTCCAAGACTGCTCCGGATGATGGCTCCCTATCAATTTATGCCATGCAAAATCAAATTCCTTACATCAATGTGGAGGTTCAGCATAGTCACCAGTATGAGCATCTAAGACTGATCGAGATCGCCATCAAAGCATTAAAAGCCTGCTGCCCTTCAGCATTCGTAAAAGCAGCAGGCAGTTCTGAGTAGCTGTATTACTTCGGTTCCTTTTCTTTTTTCGCAAAAGAAAACCTACGGGCAATACTGAAACCCCATCGGTATTGTCCTTTTGTCCAGGAGCTTGTTGTTGATGGGATCAATTGCATCTCTTCAATGGCTGTAGCGTTGGTGAAGTTGATATGGAAAATGTGACCACCAGTTTCAATTTCGAGCCCAACGCCTAGCGGATCATAGAACTTAGCCGCATTTTTTTCTTCCAGGTAAGCCTTATCCGCTGAGTTACGGAAGGGTATAAAGTAATCAACAACGAGGGCCATTCGCTTGCTAAACTTCATTCTTCCACCTGCGCCAAGAGCAAATAAGGTATTCTGGTCCCTAAAGGCGGTAAAGTTTCGATGAATGTACGTAGGCATAAGTTCAAATGAAAAGTTTGAATTGAATTTCCTGGCAAGAATCACCTGTCCAACATAGTTCATGCGGTCTGAGAACTTGTTGTAAGCCGTAGCTGAAGTTGGATCTTCACTGGCCTTCACTGCCGCAATGGTATTGCTACCAAACAAGGTAACTGCGAGCGGAACTTGGTTATCTGTTGTTTGCTCCAACAAGCGAAACTTCAAACTGCCTTCATACAACTGCGATACTGCTGTGGCGCCCTTTGCCCGCGCAAGTCCCACAGTCAAATGGTCTGAAATTCCGTATTCAAAACCAATACGGATATCAGTGGAATTATCCAATCCAAAGAATTGCTTAATACCTCCATTATTGCCGGCAATGTCGCCAAATCGATGATCAACTTTAAAGTCGAAATCATTCTTGTAGAGGGTCTCGTTGCTGTGTCCGTTGATTAACTTGGTTGACTTAAAAGTTGAAGTCACTTTCTGGTGCCCGGGCGTCGTTGTGGCCAACTCTTTCTCCAGGTCATCCTGCGCAAAACATGGAAGGGACGAAGATGTGAATACGAAGAGGACTAAGGATTTAAGTATAAGGTTTACAGTTTTCATCATTTAAGGTTTTTTCGGTTGATAAACTGCCGAGACACGCACGTCGACAAACTCTGCTATGTTCTTGAAAACGATAGTTGGAATTTTGATCTTGTGGTCTTCAATGCGCACCCGGAAAGTTGCTTTGGCTGTAGTCGTACCCTGGCTTACTGTGAGTGTAGCTTTGGTCTGATAGGTTTTTGTAACCCCATGCACATTCAGGTTTCCAACTACGTTGACAATGTAATTCCCATCTTTACTCAGGTCAACATCGTCTGTGATCTTTCCTTTAAATTCCGAGTATGGATATTTATCACTCTCCATGTAGTTTTCATTGAAGTGTTCCTGCATCAACTTCTTCCTGAATTGAAAGCTGGTGTTGTTCACCCGAAAAATGATGTTTTTCGATTTCAGGTCCAGAACAGAGCTGGCCGTTGTGCTGGTTGCTTCAATGTCTTCTACAACAGTACTGGAAAAGAATGCAACAGATGCATTTTTGCTGATCAGCATATCCTGACCCTGGGCTACCATCGGAATGGTACAGTAGAGGAGGAGATAGATAAGTTTTTTCATAAGTATGGATGATTATTGCAACTTCCCTTGATCATACCAATCTTGGAGTGATTTAAGCTCTGTAGCTGATAAACTTCCACTTTTAGGCATCACTTTGGTCACCAAAACTAATTCGTGGATTTGATCTGCCCTGTCGATTACGCTCGAATAACCATTGAAAGTCCAGAACGATGCTTGTGCTTTCCCTGGTGCATGACAAAATCCACATTTGGTATCGAGAAGGGCACCCACGGTATTCGTGTAGGTCACTTTCGTGCTGGGTGTAGGCGGCTCAACTGGAGTACCTGTGTCTGCCTGATTTTTTGAACATGCGGCAAAGAATAGGTAACAAAGCCCAATTGCCATGTAAATACGTTGCTTGTTTGACATGATGATAAGTTTAAGGGTTTAGGATCGGTTATTTAATGTGATTACGGGCGGCTCGTACTAAAGGTTGTCATGTCACATAAAAAAGCAGAAAATATATAAACCAACAGACTACAGTTATTTAAAAGAAAAGACTTTTTTTATTAAATTTAAGCAACCCATGCTTCCTAAACTGCGTATTAAGTGTAGATGCATTGTAGAAACCATAAATAATAATAGGTGCAAGAGATTATTAACGGGTGCATTCAACAGGACAGATCAAGCCAGTATTTGCTGTATAAAGCATATTATAGCTACTGTATGGCCATATGCAGGCGATATTCGCTAAACGACTATGATGCGTCTGACGTACTGAATGACGGTTTCTTAAAAGTGTTTACGCATATCGCAAAATATGATTCAACAAAGCCCTTTAAATCCTGGATAGGAAGGATAATTACCAATACTGCAATAGACCACTACCGAATGAACCTCAAGTTTTCAGATCATGAAGATGTCAGTATGTACGAAAATCTCGGCAATACCGAGGTAATTAGTAAGGAACTTGCATACAAAGATCTTTTGGTCCTTGTTCAAAGTTTGTCGCCCGCCTACCGTACCGTTTTTAACTTATATGCAATAGATGGTTACTCACACGAGGAAATTGCAAACCTTCTAAAGATCTCTGTGGGCACATCGAAGTCCAACCTTTTTAAAGCCAGGCAGAAGCTTCAGGAAAAGATATTAGCATGTGATAAAAGCTCCTCATACAATAAAGTTAAAGATGAAACGCCTACAAAGAATATACAACAGCAGTGAAAGATAAAGAAGATATAGATCAGTTATTCAAGGACGGGTTGCTTGAACCAGATCTTCCATTTAATGAACAAGATTGGGAAAAGATGTCGCATAAGCTTGATGTTCAAGCCAGAAGACGACATACGCCTATTTGGCTGCTATGGGGATCTGCCGTAGCGGCTATACTTTTGATATTTTTGTTCTGGATGTTTTTAAAGCCAGCAGGCACGAAACAAACACCTGTGCAAAATCAAATTGCTAAAAAAGAGCAACCTCAATCTGGAAAAAACACCCAAAGGCTAGATGTACCGGCAAATGTGCAAGAACAGAAAGTTGGTAGTAAAGACTTATTTCCGACGAATCAAAATGCTCAAAACAGAGTAAATCGCCGAACTCTAAATACAGGCAATGAGCTGATAACGGATACTTCAGCCTTTCAGAATTTGAATCTCGTTGATGCAGGGCAAACCGCAATAAACCTTCAACCGGGCATGGAGGTCCAGCCAATACCCTTTGATGCGTCTATCAACACGGCTATTCCTAGGACAAAACAATCGGCTGATAATTATGCTTCTGTAGTAAAGGATGTGAAAAAGAAGATGAAGGCAAATTCCGGTAAGAAAACAAGCTTGGTTTTAAGCGCAATGCTTGCCCCGGATATTTCATACGCAAAGTCGAGCATTGCTTCTAAAGTCAGTTCAAATGCTGGTTTACTTGCTACTTTAGGCTTTACGCCTAAGCTCAGTGTAACTACAGGTGCAATCTATAGCAACAAGTTTTATAACTCCAATGTTGATGGTGTGAATGCGTATAACGCATCAGGAGCCGTCTACCAGGTAAATGCGTCCTGCAATGTCCTTGATATTCCTTTGAATGTGAATTACAAACTTGTCGACAAAAAGGTCATTTCAGTGAGTTTGAATACTGGACTTTCGAGTTATCTGATGTTAAAGGAGAAATACGATTACATCTACCCTCAGGCAGGAGCAAGTCCCAGCATTGTCTCCTATCAGGTAAGAAATCAAAACAAACATATCCTGGGCGTTGCAAATGTCGCAATAAGTGTGGAACGTAAGATATCATCAAACTTAAGCATAGGAGTACAGCCTTTTATGAAGCTGCCGCTAACTGGTATTGGTGTTGGCGATGCAAATCTGAAATCCTCTGGACTGTCATTTTCCCTTAATATGAGTCTCGGACCCTCGAAAAAACCAGGTAAGTATGCTGGTTTAAGGCATTA